>JAGREL010000026.1 GCA_020446575.1 Novosphingobium sp.
CGCGACCGGATCGTGCTGTCCACCAAGGTCGGCAATCGCGGTGCCGGGAACCGGGAAGTCCTGCACAGCGGGCTTTCGCGCCGCCATATCCTGTGGTCGGTCGACGAAAGCCTGAAGCGGCTGGGGACCGACTGGATCGATTTCTACAACGTCCACCGCATCGACCCCTACACGCCGCTGGAGGAACAGCTCGAAGCGCTCGATGCGGTCGTGAAGGCCGGCAAGGTGCGCTATATCGGCTTTTCGAACTGGCCTGCCTGGCTCGTGGCAACGGCGATGCAGCTGCAGAAAGCCAATGGCTGGGCGCAATTCAGCCATGGCCAGATGTATTATTCGCTGCTCGGCCGCGACGTGGAGCGCGATACGGTGGCGATGATGGAGCATTACGGCCTCGGCATGGCGGTGTGGAGCCCCCTCGCCTTTGGCTTCCTCGCCGGGAAATACACGCGCGAGGACATGCAGCAGGACGAGAATCGCTTCTCGAGCACCGACTGGCTGAATTTCGACAAGGACAAGGCCTTCGCCCTGCTTCCGGTGATGGAGGAAATCGCGAAGGAAGCCGGCTGTTCGATGGCCCAGCTCGCGGTTGCCTGGCTGCTGACCCGCGACAAGGTCGATACGGTGCTGCTGGGTGCGACCAAGACGCACCAGCTCGAAGACAATCTCGGCGCCGTGGACGTCATGCTGAGCGACAAGCAGCTCGCGAAACTGGATGAAGCGACGGCTGTCTCCGCTCTTTACCCTAGCTCGAACTGGGTGGAAATTGACGGCCTCGTCCGGAAAAGACTGGGAGCCCACGCCAAATGTCCGCGCTAGCAGGGATCACCATAATCGAGATCGCCGAGCGCCCGGCCGGGGAATACACCGGCAAGCTGCTGTCCGATTTCGGCGCGAATGTGATCAAGGTGGAAGCCCCGGGCGGCACGCCCACTCGCCGCATGGTGCCGATAAGGGACGGCGAGAGCGCGCTGTTCGCCTATCTCAACACCAACAAGAAGTCGGTCGTGCTCGATCTCGACAAGGCCGAAGACCGCGCCACGCTGGACAAGCTGCTGGCGCGCGCCAACGCGCTGATCGACGATCACGACGAGGTTTGGAACGCCGCGCACGGGCTTGCACCGGATGCCGTCGCCGCGGCGCATCCGCATCTCGTCCATTGCGTCGTCACACCGTTCGGCCAGGGCGCCCCGCCCGAATGGCAGGCGTGCGAGCCGATCAACGTCGCCAATGCCAGCGGCTGGGCCTATCATTCGCCAAGCGAGACGCCCGACGAAAAGCCGCCCCTCAAGGGTCCGGGACGCTTCTTTGCCGACTACGAAGGCGCCATCGATGCGGCGATGTGCGTGCTCGCCTCGCTCCATCGCCAGCGCAAGGCTGGCCCCGATGAGCGGGGGGGCCAGTTCATCGACGTTTCCGAAGACGAAGCGCTGATCAACCGGATCGACTGCGTGCTCGACCGGATGCTGGCCGGCGATGCCGAGCCCGGCCTTGAGCGCACCGCCTATGACATGGGCGGGCCGCAGACCTCCTTCGCCTGCAAGGACGGCCACGTCTATCTGTTCATGACCACCAAGGCGCACTGGAACGGCCTTTGCTCGCTGATGGGCAATCCCGACTGGGTCGGGGAATTCCGCGAGGACTGGCTGGAATTCGACTGCACCAGGGACAATGTGAAGAAATTCCGCGACCATTTCCGGCCCTGGATCGCCGAGCAGGACAAGATTCCGGTCACCGAAGCGGCACAGAAGGCCGGCGTGGCGATGGTCCCGGTCAACACGGCCGCCGACCTTCCGAAAAACGAGCAGATCGCCCATCGCGGCTTCTTCCAGGAAGCCCAGCATCCCGTCTTCGGCAAGGTTTCCTACCCCACGGTGTGCTACAAGATGAGTGCTTCTCCAGTGCGCATCACCAGCCCCGCCCCGGCGCTGGGCGCCGACAATTCCGAGCTTGGAGGCGAATGATGGCGGAGCCCTCCCTCAAGCCGAAAATGTGCGGCGGACCGCTGGAAGGCGTCCGCGTGCTGGAGATCACCAAGGTCTGGGCCGGTCCCTATGCCGGCAAGATGCTCGCCCATCTCGGGGCCGAAGTGATCAAGGTCGAAAGCGCGACCAATCTCGACGAGATGCGGGCCTATGGCGGCGTCGACATCAATTCCGCTCCCTACTTCCTCTCGATCAATCAGGAGATCCTGTCGGTCCAGGTCAACATGAAGACCGATGACGGGCTCGATCTGGTGCGTCAGATGGTCGCCAAGTCGGACATCGTCATCGATAACATCCGGCCCGGCGCGATGGAGCGTTCGCATCTGGGCTACGAGGACCTGAAGAAGATCAAGCCCGACATCATCCAGTGCTCGATCAAGATGTGGGGCAACGAAGGCCCGCTCGGCTACCAGACCGGCTATGCTCCCTGCTTCGCTGCGCTTTCCGGCCTGTTCTACCTCGTCGGCCATGAAGGCGAGACGCCGCGGGGCATGAACATGCGCCACGGCGATTCCACCGCCGGCGCCTGCGCGGCGCTGGCCTGCATCGCCGCCCTGCACCACCGCGAGCGCACTGGCGAAGGCCAGTTCATCGACCTCTCGGCGGTCGAGACCATGACCAGTCTGGTCGGCGACAGCCTGTTCTCCTATTCCGTGACCGGCAAGGTCCCCGAGGCGGACGGCAATTTCCACCCCGAGATGTGCCCCCACGCGGCCTATCCGTGCACCGGCGTGGACTGGATCAGCATCGCGGCAGCCGACGAAACCGAATGGCAGTCGCTATGCGACGTGCTGGGCGCGCCTGACCTCGCCGCCGACGCGCGCTTTGCCGACCTTGCCCGGCGGCTTGAGAACCGCCATGCACTCGACGAGGCGATCGGCAAGCTGACTGCCGGGCATGACGCCGCCGACCTTGCCGACCGGCTGCGCAAGGCCGGCGTTCCCGCCTTCAAGGCCATGAGCTCGATCGACCTGTGCTCGGATGAATTTCTCTGGGGCCGCGAAGCCTACCGCATGGTGAGCGACCACAAGAACGGATCGCGCCCGATCATCGGTCCGTCCTGGCGCATCAGCCCGGACGGCCCCCAGGTCGAACGCGGCGCCCCTTTGCTCGGCGAGCACAACGACTACGTCTACCGCGAGATTCTGGGCTTGCCGAAAGAGCGACTGGACGATCTGATAGCGCGCAAGGTCGTCGATTAGGGCAAGTCTCACCCCGATTGCAGCGATAGGTTCGAGGAGACAATTCGGCGGTCGCGTCGCGGAGAGGAGAACCATGGCGACATTCGTTCTGGTCCATGGCGGCGGCCATGGCGCCTGGTGCTGGGACCGGCTTGCGCCGCTGCTGCGCGCCGAGGGGCATGAAGTGCATATGCCGGTCCTGAAAGGCGTCGGCGAACGCTTTGGCGAACTGACGGCGGATGTGGGCCTTTCCACCCACGTCGACGACGTTGCCGAGCTGATCGAGCGAGAGAACCTGCGCGACGTGATCCTTGTCGGCCATTCCTACGGCTGCATGGTGATCACCGGCGTTGCGGGCAGCGTTCCCGGCCGCATCATGGAACTCGTCTTCCTCGACGGTCCGCACCCGCGCGACGGCGAGGCGCTGGAACATGCCTCGCCCGGCATGCGCGAAGTGCTCGAACCGCAAATGCGCGAAGTCGACGGGGTGGAGCTGTGCCTGTTCCCGACCGAGGAGACGATGCACGTTTACGGAATCCGCAAGCCCGCCGATGTCGCCTGGGCGAAGCAGCACCTGACGCCGCATCCATGGAAATGCTTCATCGAACCGCTCCAGCTCAAGGATGAGGCCGGCATGCGCGCGATCCCGCGCACCAGCATCGATTGCATCGAAAGCGGCAACCGGCGCGACCCGGAAATGAACGCGCGGGCCAAGGCCGCCGACCGCTGCTGGGAAATCGACACCGGACACGACCTGATGATCAGCGAACCGCGCGCCACGGCCGACATGCTGCTGCGCGTCGCTGCGGAACCGTTGCGCCAGCGCGCCGGCAGCGCCTAGGCTCCACCGCCGAAGCGATGAATCGATACGCCGCGAACGACGCCCTTGACCGGGCCCGTCCTGCTCCGGCCTAGTGAAGGCAATGGGAGAGCAACAATGACCAAGGTGATGGAAGGCATCCGGGTGCTGGAAGTGGCGCAGCACACATTCGTGCCTTCGGCCGGCGCGATCCTTGCCGACTGGGGCGCCGACGTCATCAAGATCGAGCATCCCGTGCGCGGCGACGCCATGCGCGGCTTCATCAATATCGGCGGCATGAAAGTCGATCCCAAGCGCCACCTGATGATGGAGCATCCCAATCGGGGCAAGCGCAGCGTCGGCGTCGACATCTCCACGCCCGAAGGCCAGGAGGTGATCTACGAGCTGGCGAAGACCAGCGACGTGTTCCTCACCAACTACCTTCCCCGCCACCGCCAGAAGCTCAACATCGACGTCGAGCATATCCGCAAGGCCAATCCGCAGATCATCTACACGCGCGGCAGCGCCTACGGCGACAAGGGACCGGAGCGCGATGTCGGCGGTTTCGACGGCACCGCCTTCTGGACCCGCAGCGGCGTCGGCTGGACGCTCACTCCGGGCGAACTCGAAGGTCCGCTCAGCCAGGGCATCCCGGCATTGGGCGACTCCACAGGCGGCATGAACATCGCCGGGGGCATTTCCGCCGCCCTGTTCCATCGCGAACGCACCGGAAAGGCCGTGGAACTCGACGTCTCGCTGCTCAGCACCGCGTGGTGGTCGGCCGGAACCGCTGTCGACATGCAGCTCGAAGCCAATGAAGCGCGGCGCGTCGGCATGCCGCGTTCGGGCGCCAATCCGGGCAACCCCTTCATGGGCAATTTCCGCACCTCGGACGGCGGCACGATCAACCTGTGCACGCTGATCCCGGGCCCGCATATCCGCAGCCTGTTCGAGCATATCGGCGTTCCCGAAGCCGCCGACGACCCGCGCTTTGCGACTGCCGAAAAGCTGATGGAAAACTGGGAAGAAGCGGGCGAGATCATCAACCGGCAGTTCAATGAAAAGCCCTTCGCCTATTGGCGCGAGCATCTGAAAACCTACACCGGCCAGTGGGCGCCGTTCCAGAGCCTGCTGGACCTCGCCCATGACGAGCAGGCGCTGGCCAACGACATGCTGTTCGAAGTGGAAGCGCCCGATGGCGGCGAACCGATGAAGCTGGTGCGCGGCCCCGTCCAGTTCGACCACGCCCCGGTCGAAACCACACGCGGTCCGCAGGCCTCGGAGCATACCGAACTGGTGCTGATGGAAATCGGCCTCGAATGGGAGCGTATCGAGGAACTCAAGGCGAAGGGGGCCATCGCATGAGCGCGAACGGCCTCGCCGGTCTCGGCTACGAGGGCAAGACCGTCGTCATGACCGGCGGCGCTTCCGGCTTGGGCGAAGCGGCGGCCCGCATTCTCGGCGAGCTGGGCGCCACCATCCACGTTGCCGATATCGCCGAGCCCAAAGTACCGCACGCAAGCTTCACGCCGCTCGATCTTTCGGATTTCGACGCCGTGCGCAGCACCTGCGCCGCCCTGCGAAAGCTTGGCCCCATCGATTTCCTGTTCCCGATCGCCGGTATCCCGCCGCACTCTTTCGGACCGCTGCATTGCATGGTCGTGAATTACGTCGGCACGCGGCTGTTTACCGAGGAAATGCTGCCTGCGGTGCGCGACGGCGGGACTGTCGGCCTCATCGCCTCGACTGCCGGCCGCAACTGGCGCGACTACCTTGCCGAGCACCTCGAAACCCTGAAGATCGCCGATCCCGACGCAGCCAAGGCGTTCTTCGAAGCCAATCCCGACAAGCTGCGCGACGGCTATTCGCCCTCGAAGGAGCTGCTCATCGTCTGGGCCCAGCAGATCGCCATCGAGCTTGGCCAGACGCGCCACATCCGCATCAACACGATCGCGCCCTGCCCGATCGACACGCCGTTCATGGAATCGACCGCGGAAAACACCGGGATCGATTTTCACAACGACTACCCCTACCCCCTGCTCGGCCGCATGGCGAGCGCCGAAGAACAGGCATGGTCGCTGCTGCTGCTGTCGAGCCCGCTCAACGCCTCGGTGACGGGAGCTACGCTTTTCACCGACCAGGGACTTGCCGGCGGGTGGCTTACCGGCGCGCTCGCGCCGCCAAGCTACCGCCCCCGCCAATCATGATTGCCTAGAACGGAGCACGATCGATGAACCCACCACGGCCACGGCCAAGACTCGACGCCGACAACCGCGCCTTTTGGACGGGCGGCGCGGATGGCAATCTCAACATCATGAAATGTGGCGATTGCGGCCAGTACACCCATCCGCCGCGCCAGATCTGCCGTCACTGCCAGTCCGAGAACATGGCACCCGACGCCGTGGCCGGGACCGGCGAAGTGGACACCTATACGATCAACTATCAGCCGTGGATGCCGGAGCTCGAAGTGCCCTTCGTGATAGCCCGGGTAAAACTCGACGGTGTGCCGGACGTGATCCTGACGACCAACATCGTCAATTGCGACGTCGAGGATGTCGATTTCGGCGACAAGGTGAAAGTGACATTCGAGGAACAGAACGGCATCTGGTTCCCGCTTTTCGAAAAGCATGTCCCGAACGCAGACGAGGGAGTGGCCTGACATGGGACTGGCAAACGAAGCTTACATCACCGGTGTCGGCCAGTCGGAAGTCGGCGTGCGCCTCACCCGCTCGCCGATGGGGCTGACCAAGGACGCGATCATGGAGGCCATCGCCGATGCCGGGCTGACGCTCGAGCAGATCGACGGCGTCGCCTCCTATCCGGGCAAGAGCCACGGCTATCTCGGCTTCTCGCCGGTCGGCGTGGACGAGGTCATCGAACAGTTCGGCATCAAGGCCCGCTGGCATTTCGGCGGGGGCGAGATTCCGGCGCAGCTTTCCGCCATCGCCGAAGCAGCCAACGCCGTGCGCACCGGGCAGGCCCGCCACATCATCTGCTACCGCACCGTCTATGAAGCGGCCGCCCTGTCGCGGCCCGACGAGTTCCCGGCGCTGCAGCGCGAGACGGTCGACGGCTTCTCGCAATGGACCGCGCCGTTCTTCGCCATTTCCGCGGCATGCTGGGTCGCGCAATATGCCCAGCGCCAGACGAAGCTTTACGGCATGACCCGCGAGCAGCTGGCGCAGGTCGCGCTCAACGCAACCCGCAACGCCTATAAGAACCCCCGCGCGCGCGCGATCACCAAGGAACCGCTGACGCTCGAGAAGTATTTCTCGGCCCGCATGATCAGCTCGCCTTTCTGTCTCTACGACTGCGACCGCTTCACCGATTGTTCAACCGTGGTCATCGTCTCTGCCGGCGATGCTCTCGATGAAGTCTCGCCCAATCCGGTGCGGATCGCCGCCTCTGCGGGCAAGGTCGACCGCTGGAGCTGGGACCAGCCGGAACTGATGGCCTGCTATCCCACCGGCGAGGACCTGTGGAAGAAGACCGACTACAAGCCCAAGGACGTCGATACCGTCCAGTTCTATGACGGCTTCGCCTTCTTCCCGATCGGCTGGCTAGAGGCCCTCGGCTTCTGCGAGATCGGCGAAGGCCACAAGTTCATAGAGGGCGGCACCCGCATCGCGCTGGACGGCGAACTGCCGCTCAACACCGGCGGCGGCCAGATCGGCGCCGGGCGCCTGCACGGCTTTGGCTTCGCTCACGAGGCTGCCACCCAACTGCGCGGCAAGGGCGGCGAGCGCCAGATTCCGGGCGATCCGAAAGTGGCGGTGGCGACCTCGGGCGGCGGCCCGCTGGCCGCGGCGCTGCTGCTGGCGAGGGACTGAACCGGCAACGGTACGATGCAACAGGACATGGGAGACTTGTGATGCCGATATCATTCGACGGACAAGTGGCGATCGTAACCGGGGCCGGCCAGGGCCTCGGGAAGCAATACGCGCTGGAACTCGGGCGGCGTGGCGCCAAGGTTGTCGTCAACGATATCGGCAAGCTTGACAGCCCGGAGGGTTCAGCCGCCGAAGCGGTCGTCCGCGAGATCGAGGCAGCCGGAGGCAAGGCTGTTGCCT
This sequence comes from Novosphingobium sp., assembly GCA_020446575.1. Lineage (GTDB taxonomy): Bacteria > Pseudomonadota > Alphaproteobacteria > Sphingomonadales > Sphingomonadaceae > Novosphingobium. The sequence goes on from JAGREL010000026.1 coordinate 8,033, forward strand.
CCCACGACACGGTAGCCACGCCGGAGGGCGGCAAGGCAATCGTCGATTGCGCGGTCGATACTTTCGGCACCGTCAATGCGGTGATCCATAACGCCGGGGTGTGGCGGCACAAATACTACGAGGAAATGACGCCCGACCAGCTCGATCCCGTCCTCGACGTCCACTTGCGCGGAGCCTTCTTCGTGACGCAGCCGGCCTGGCCTATCATGCAGGCGAAAGGATACGGACGGATCGTCCTGACGAGTTCGAGCACCGGAGCTTTCGGCCGGGTAGCGGGGTCCAATTATGCCGCGGCCAAGGCCGGCATGCTGGGCCTCGCCCGCGCGCTGTCGCTGGAAGGCGAAGAGCACGGCATCAGGACCAACTGCATCCTGCCGGTCGCCCCCTTCGGCGATCGCGGACCCGTGCCCGCCACATTCACCGAACAGCTCAAGAAGACCGGCCTGTCGCCGGAAGTCGCCGGGCCAGACCGTGTCGCGCCGATGGTGGTCTATCTCGCCAGCTCCGCCTGCAGCGTCAACGGCGAGGCCTTCTCTGCCGGCGGCAACCGCTTCGGGCGCGTGTTCATCGCCGTCGCCGATGGCTGGGTCCATCCGGGCGAGTCCTGCGCCACCGCCGAGGACATCGAGGCGCACCTCTCCGAAATCGAGGACCGGAGCAGCTATGCGATCCCGCCCACGTCGATCGAGGAACTGAGCGTCATCGGGCGAGTGCGCAAGGAACAGCTGGGCTAGCAACAAAGCGTTGGAGGCATGTGAAAACGCCTCCGGCGCAAAGTCGTCTAAGACTGCGGCTGCAATTGCGGGCCGCCCCGGCCGAGCTGAACAGTCCGCACGAGCATCAGCAGAAAGATCGCAAAGGCCGCGACCGAAACCATCAGCATGATGGAGACGGGACCGAACTGCCGGGCATAGGGTTCCACTGCCAGCACGCACAGCGGCGTGGAAAGGAAATGCCCCGCCTTCACGATGCCGGCGGCCCGCGCCTGCTGGTGAATCGCGAGCTTCCCGCCCAGCGAAGTCATCACATTGGGGACGAACCAGCTGTTGCCCAGGCTGTATACCACGACGCCAACAAGCACGGCCGGCAGATTGCTCGCAAAGGCGACAATCGCCATGCCGGCGGCTGCCGCGCCGAAGCTGAACAAGAACACGGCATGGATTGAAAGGTACCGCCGCGCCTTGCCGTAAAGCATGGCCAAGATTCCGCTGACCAGCGCCGTTCCCATCAAGATCATGGCAATGCCGGAAGGCGAAAGGCCGGCCTGCTCCTTGAACTGGTAGGGCAGGTAAATCGTCGGCAGGAAAGTGATGGCGCCGATGAAAAGGGACAGGAGCACGTAGTGCCAAGGCATCCAGGTCCAGATCGACCGCTCATCCTCGGCCAGTTGCTCGGCGCCTCCGGCTTGCGGCGATTGCGCTTCCTCCCCGCCCCGGCTGAACAGCAGGGCTGCGAACACGACCAGTCCAAACGTGTAGAGGGCGAACGGCAAGCGCCAGCTGACGTCGCCGAGGATACCGGCCAGCGGGAATATCACCAGCGAACAGAAGATGGCGATGGACACATGCAGCCCCATCCACTTGGCGCGGCCTTCGGCATCCAGCTTGGTGTTGACCAGAGTGAGGCTCATCACCTGGATGCAGGCGGCGCTCGCTCCGACGAACATGCGCGAGACCAGCAGCATGGGCAGGCTGTCCAGGTAGAGCCCTGCGGTTCCGGCGATCGCGTAGACCAGCGAAGCGACAAGAATCAGCCGCCGCATGCCAAGCCGGGCAACGAGGAAGCCGCCGAGCGGAGCGCCCGCGACCATCGCGAGAGTCACTGCGCCAAACAGCTGCTTGACCAGCATCGCATCGGTCGCACTGCGGGCCAGTTCCTTCTCGATATCGGGAAGGACCGGGTTGATGACGGTCAGTGCCATCGCCGCGAGGATGCCCCCGACCAGCACCACCACCTTCTCGCCAAAGCCGAGGCCCGGCGCGGCCTGTCCGTGATCAGTCATGCTTCCTCTCCCTACCCGGCCATCCCGCAGCGAATGGTCCGTTGCTTCGTCAATCCGCCCGCAGCATCACCGCCGAGGGGTCGTGAAAGAAACTGCCGATGTTGATCAGCGCATTTTTCGCATCGGGCACCTGACGCGCGCCTTCGGTGCCGCGCAGCTGGCGGACGGCTTCGGAATAGAAATTGGCGCCGCCGGCCCGGCCCAGTGCCAGCCCGCCACCATGAGTCGAAACCTGCGTGCGGCCGTTGAGGCGAAGGATGTTGTCGGCCGGATCCCAGTTCGACTTCAGGAATTCGCCGGCCTCGCCCGGCTTGCACCAGCCCACCGCCTCGACGCAGCCGATCGCGTCGATCGTGTAGCCGTCGTAGGGATAGAACAGATCGACGTCGTCGAGCCGCAGCTCGCTGCGGTCCCAGAGGCCCTTCGCCGCCACCCAGTGGGCATTCTCGGTCCAGCCGAGCGAGTTCTCGTAGAATTCGCCGACGCGCGTTCCGCCCAGCGACATGGCGTGGATATAGACCGGCTTGTTGGGAAGGTCGCGCGCGCGCTCCGCCGTGGTGATGACATGGGCTTCGGCGCAGTCGACGGGCACATCCATGTCGTAGATCTGCATCGGCTCCCAGATCATCCGCGAGGCGTGGTAGTCCTCCAGCGTGATCGGCTGCTGCATCACCGCAGCGGGATTGCGGCTGCCGTGCGAGCGGTTGTTGACCGCCATATAGGCGAAGGCGTCCTTGCCCACCCCGTAATCGTGCATGTAGCGCTTCATCCAGGCAGCGTAGGGTTCGCCCGAATGGACCCAGCGCTTGGCGAAGTCTCCCCCGCCCATGTCGCTGCCGACGTCGCTGAATTGCTCCAGCACCCGCCGGAAGGGATCCGCCGAGGCCGAGCGCGACATGTTGGGCTCGCGCATATAGGTCTGGACGACCAGCGCAGTGTCGCACAGCCCCGCAGCGACGGCTGCCCCCGCATGGACGAAGGCCGAGCCCAGCCAGCTGTTCACGCCCCAGGTGCAACGCTCGATCCCGAGCGAGCCCTGAAGGCTGAGGAAGCCCGCACCACCCTGCGCCAGCGGAGTCATGCCCGAGCCGCAGATTCCGTCGACCTCCTGCTTGTCGATGCCGGCATCGCGGATTGCACTGACCGCCGCTTCCAACCCCAGCGAGAGATGGGAGCGCTGCAGATCACGCCCGTAAGGCGTCGAGCCGACGCCGACGATAGCAATCGTGTCGCGAAGCGGGTGCCTTGCCATCAGCCCAGCCCCCCCGGAACCGGCTCGAAGGCCGGCCATTCCATGTTGCCGATCTCGATCCAGGTCAGCCGCACCGGCATGTCATGCGCGATGTCTTCCGGCGCGCAATTGACGATGCGGGAAAGGTAGCGCAGCCCCTTCTGCTCCGCGAGTTCGACAGCCGCCACCGGAACCGGCTCCATGATATGGCTCTTGGGATCGCGCAGCTGGTAAAGCAGCGTGAACATGAACACCGTGCCGAAGCCGCTGATCTCCTCCGGCTTCACTTTCAGCGACCAGCACTCCGGACACATCGGGCGATGCGGATAGATCCAGTAGCCGCAATCGCCGCAGCGGTTGATCACCAGCTTCTGTTCGGCGAGCGCCCGGTAGTGTTCGATATTGTCGCGAGTGAGCTGGATGCCGGGATAGAGTTCGAAGACGGTGACGTCGTCGATCGGGCCGTAATTCCTCATGCCGCGGCCTCCTCGTCGGCCCATCTCTGCAGCGTCACCCGGTCGAGCTTGCCATTGGCGAGGCGCGGGAGTTCGTCGACGAAGACGATATCGCGCGGCTGCTTGAAGCGGGCCAGCCGGGCTTCGAGCCAGAGACGCAGCTCATCCTCGGGAACGGCATGGCCGGGCCGGGCGACGACATAGACGCGCACCACTTCCTGGCGGCGTTCGTCCGGCACGCCGACCGCACCGCACTGGGCAATCGCTTCATGGCTCTCGACGACGCTTTCGACTTCCTCGATCGAGACGTTCTCGCCGCCGACTTTCAGCATCAGCTTGATGCGCCCGACGTATGAGATGAAACCGTCCTCATCGACCGAAATGAGGTCTTCGCTGCGCAGCCAGCCGTCCTCGGTGAAGACGTTGGCAGTCTCGACCGGCTTGTTCCAGTAGCCGCGCATGACATTGCCCTTGAGCCAGGCTTCGCCCGGTTCGCCGGGCGCCACGTCCTTCAGCGTTACCGGATCGACGACCCGGAGCTGGTTACCGTCGAGAAGCTGGCCCGAGCAACCAAGCTTGTCCGGCGGATCGCGACGGCTGGCGACGGCAGCGGGCCCATAGGTCTCGGTCAGACCGAAAGGCATGATGTTGTAATCGACGTTTGGCATGACCTTGCGGCCTTCTTCGCTCGGCACATGCGCCGTCCGCAGCGAAGGGAAGGTCTTTCCCTGCGCCAGCGCCTCGTCGATCACTTCGGTGGCGAGCACGCCCATCATCATCGTCGGCTGCTCCCGGTCGAGCAGCATCACCGCCAGCTTCGGATCGAACGCCTCGGTGAACACCAGCGTGCCGCCGTTGATCAGCATGGTCATCTGCCCCCAGATGCTGCCGCCACCGTGGAAGAACGGCATCATGGAGAAGAAGATGTCCTTGTCGGTCGCGTCGACCCGGCAGCCGTGGATCACACCGCTGGCGACGATACCGCCCTGCTCCAGCATCACGCCCTTGGGAAACCCGGTGCTGCCCGACGTGTACTTCACCATGCCGAGATCGGTGGGAAGCACTGCCCCGGCCATGGTTTCGGCGATATCCTGCCATTGCCCACCGTCGCTCCGCCCGATTTCCTCGACCGTCGCAAAGTCGTGCGTGCCGGGATGGCGTCTGCCGGTGCGTGACAGCATGATTACATGGCGCAGGTCCGGCAGGGACGGTTCGCACAGATTGCCCGGCTGGTCCGCTGCGGCGAAAGCCGGGCAGATTTCGCCCAGCATCGCCGGCATGTCGAGCTTGCGGAACCCATCGAGCATGATCAGGTGGCGCGCGCCCGACTGTTCGATCACGTAGCGGATTTCGGGCGGCTTCAGGAAGGTGTTCACCGGAACGACTGTCGCGCCCAGCCGCATGATCGAGAACGACGCAACCACCCAGTCCAGCGAATTGGTCATCCACAGCACGACCCGGTCGCCGCGCCGCACTCCGGTCCGGGCAAGGCCGGTCGAAAAGTTGCGGACCCGCTCGACCAGCCCGGAATAGGTCAGCCTGCCGATCTCGCCGTTGTCGCGCGCGCCGACGAGGCAATCCTTGTCTGGGTGTCCGGCAGCGGAATCGCAGATCGCCTGCCACATTGTGCGCGAACGCGCCTCGGCCAGAGTGCGTTTGCCCTCCTCGCCTCCGCCGACCAGGATCCGCTCCGCATATGGCGCATCCGCCATCGTCGTCTGCACCGCGTTCTCCCCTTGAATTCTGTCTTCCCGATCCGTGGTTTCAACTCCCCTGACGGCAAGTCAAGCGCGGCTCCATGCGCCATCGTCCAGCATTCATTGCCGCGCAGCCAGCACAGCCGCGCCGGCAGGCTGTGTGGGCTGCAATGGCGAGCGAGGCGGATGGACAGCAGGCGGGAATTGCGCAAGGGAGGATGGCCATGGAATATGTTCGGCTTGGGAAGACCGGCCTCAAGGTCTCGCGATTGTGTCTGGGCTGCATGAGCTTCGGCGATGCGTCCAAGGGGTGGCACAAGTGGATTCTGGACGAGGAGGCGAGCCGCCCGATCATACGCCGCGCGGTGGAAGCGGGGATCAACTTCTTCGACACGGCCAATATCTACGCCGCCGGCACTTCGGAGGAAGTGACCGGCCAGGCATTGAAGGAATTCGCCCGGCGCGACGAGATTGTCATCGCCACCAAGGCGAACGGCCGCTGGGGCAAGGGGCCGAACCAGGGCGGCCTGTCGCGCAAGGCGCTGATGCAGGCGATCGACGACAGCCTCCAGCGCCTCGGCACCGATTATGTCGACCTCTACCAGATCCACCGGTGGGACTATGAAACGCCGATCGAGGAAACGCTGGATGCGCTGAACGATATCGTTCGTGCCGGCAAGGCCCGCTATATCGGTGCGTCCTCGATGCATGCGCGGCAGTTCTACAAGGCGCTTACCATCTCGCGGGAGAACGGCTGGGCCCGGTTCGTCTCGATGCAGAACTATGTGAACCTGCTCTATCGCGAGGAAGAGCGCGAAATGCTGCCGATCTGCCGCGATGAAGGCATCGGCGTCATTCCCTGGAGCCCGCTTGCGCGCGGCAAACTGACCCGGCCGTGGGATGCCGAAACCGAACGGTCGAAGTCCGACCGGATCCAGGAAAACCTCTATTCCCGCTGCGAGGAAAGCGATCGCGCGGTGGTCTCCGCGGTCGAGAAAGTGGCGGACGGGCGCGGAGTCCCGATGGCGCAGGTCTCCCTCGGCTGGGTGCTGGCGCAGCCGGGAATCACCGCGCCGATTGTCGGCGTCTCGCGGATGGAACAGCTCGAAGATGCGCTCGCCGCGCTGGAAGTCGAACTGTCCGCCGACGAGATCGCCGCGCTTGAAGTACCCTATTCTCCACATCCGGTGTTGGGGATCGAATGATCTGGTTTGGTGGCGAGCGCCCTTCGCTCGAACGTTTCAGGCAGTACGGCAAAGGGACCTTGCAGGGCCTTCTCGGCATGGAAGCCGTCGATTGCGGCGATGACTGGCTGCGCGTGCGGATGCCGGTGGACCAGCGCACGCACCAGCCGTTCGGCCGGCTGCACGGCGGCGCCTCGGTCGCTCTGGCGGAAACGGCGGCTTCAATGGCGGCGACGCATTGCGTCGATCCCGATCAATCGCTGGTGGTGGGGCTTGAGATCAACGCCAATCACGTCCGGCCCGCCTACGACGGCTGGGTCTATGCCACTGCCCGCCCCGAAACGCTGGGGCGGACGATCCACGTCTGGTCGATCCGCATCGAGGACGAGGCCGGCAAGCTGATCTGCATCTCTCGCTTCACGGCTGCGGTCATCGCCAAGGAACGCAGGTAACGGCCACAGGCCTAGCCGTTGTAGGCGAGCTTCAGCCCCGGCTCGGGCCAGCGCATGCGCACCAGATGACCCAGATTCGACAGGGTGATGTAGGCGTCCCGCATGTCTTCGCCGCCGAAAGCGATATTGGTCACGCTGTAATCTTCGGGAATGGGTAGCATCGTCGCCTTGCCCTCGGGCGTGAACGTGGTGATGCCGCCTTCGAAAAGCGTGGCCACGCAGATGTTGCCGGCGGCGGTGACTGCCAGCGAGTCGAACCCGACCGGTCCGATGCCGGTGCCGACATAGTGCGGCTCCTGCGTTTCGACTTTCGCGTCGTAGCGATAGAGCCGCGCCTGGAAGGTATCGGCCGCGTAGACATACTTCTCGTCGGGCGACAGGCCGATGCCGTTGTAGGAAAGCGTCCCGCGCTTGATCGCCGTGATTTCGGACCCGTCCGGCAGGCAGGTGTAGATGGCGCCGAATTCCTTGCCGGATACGCCGTGCTCGTTCATCCGCAACGTACCGAGATCGGTGAACCAGAGCCGTCCGCTGGAATCGAAGACGAGGTCGTTGGGCGCTTCGAGCGGAATGCCGTCGCAGCTTTCGAAGACCCGCTCGAGGCGGCCGGTCGCGAGGTCAACGCGCTCGATTCGTCCTTCCGATCCGGGACCCGCCTTGCCAAGGCCGCCGTTGTTGCACACCCACAGCGCACCGTCGGGGCCGTAGGCGGCGCCGTTGGGGCCGCCTTTCGCTTCGCAGATCACTTCCTTCCGGCCGTTCCAGCAGCGAGTGACGCGTTCCCCGTGTATCTCGACGACGATGACGGAACCGTCCGCCATCACGACCGGCCCTTCCGGAAATTCAAGCCCTTCGGCAATTACTTCCATTACCCGCTCCCAATCCGTTTATCCGCTGCAGGCTTACATCATGGCGCAATGGGAACAAGCGCGGAGCGAAAAGATTTGCTGCCCGCTTGAAGCCTCGGACGGCTTGCCCTAGCCGGATTGGGTCAGGGAAGAACCGGGAGCGGGGATGTCGATACTCTATGACGAGGCCCAGCAGGCGATCGCCAACGAGTCCCGTCGCGTGCTCGATGCGCGCATGGACAAGGCCCGTCTGCTCGCCCTGCTCGAGGAGACAGGCGAATTCGACGAGGCGTTCTGGAACACCGCGGTGGAACAGGGCTGGACCGCCATGGTCCTGCCCGAAGCGCATGGCGGCCTGGGGCTCGGCCTGGTCGAGCTGGGTCTGGTCGCCCAGGCTTGCGGAGCGGCGACTGCCGGGGCGCCGTTCCTGACCACGAACTACGGCGTGTCGCAACTTCTGCTCGCCTCTGAAGATTCCGCGCTCGCCGAACGCTGGCTGCCCATGCTGGCGTCGGGCGAAGCGACCGGGACTTGCGCTTTCGCCGAAGGCAGCAGCCCGCTTCCGGCCGAGCCGGAGACCTATCTGGCCGACGGACGGCTTTCGGGCGTCAAGCACGGCGTCACAGCCGGGCTGAAAGCGGATTTCGCCATCGTCTGGGCTGTGCATGAAGGCAAGCCGGCGCTGGCGCTGGTCGAGCTGGCCGGCACGAAGCGCCAGGCCATCCGGAGTTTCGACAACAGCCGGCTCTATGCCGATCTCACTTTCGCCGGCGCTGCGGCGACGCTGCTGGTCGAAGGAGAGGCCGCGCGAGCCGCCGCGCTCGACGCGCTGGCGCATATGGCGGTGGTCACCGCGCACGAACAGACCGGCGGTGCCGAAGCTCTGATGTTCATCGCCCGCGACTATGCCAATGAGCGCAAGGCCTTCGGCCAGCCGATCGGCGCGTTCCAGTCGGTCAAGCACAGGATCGCCGAGCTCTACGGGCTGGTCGAGATCGCGCGGGCCAATTGCATCCACGCCGCAGCCTGCGAGGGAACGCCAGAATTTCTTCGCGCCGCCGCCGCCGCCCGGCTTTCCGCGACCGAAGCCTATGACACCGCGGCGCGCGACACCGTGCAGATCCATGGCGGCAGCGGCGTCACCTGGGAGTCGGGCCTTCACCTGCACATGCGCCGCGCGCGCAGCCTCGCCATCGAACAGGGCAACATGCTGTTCTGGGAAGACGTGCTGGCCGGCGAACTGACGGGAGAGCCGGCATGAACGACCTCGACGCCTATCGCGAAAAGGCCCGTGCCTGGCTTGAATCGGTCGCGCCGACTTTCGGCAAGCAGGCCCGCGAGGGCATGTCCGAAGATGAGGACCTCGCTACGGCCCGCGCCTATCAGCGCGCCAAATTCGATGCGGGCTTCGCGGGCATCAACTGGGACCCGGAATTCGGCGGCCAGGGCCTTACCCCGCTGCACAAGGTCATCTTCGAGCAGGAAGAGATGACGTTCGCCATGCCCAACGGCTATTACGGCGTTTCGCTGGGCATTTCGGTTCCGGTGGTGATGCGCTTCGCCCAGGACCGCGAATGGGCGCGCGAACGCGTGATCGCCGCGCTCAAGGGCGAAGAGATCTGGTGCCAGCTCTTTTCAGAGCCTTCCGGCGGTTCGGACCTTGCCGGCATCAGGACCAAGGCGGAACCGGACGGCAACGGCTGGAAGCTCAACGGCCAGAAGCTCTGGACCACCTGGGCGCAACGATCCGATTACGGCGTGATCATCGCCCGCAACGACCCGAACCTTCCCAAGCACAAGGGCCTGACCTTCTTCTGGGTCGATATGCACGCGCCGGGCGTCACTGTCCGTCCGTTCCGGCTGGCGGCGGGCGACAGCCATGTCAACGAGGTGTTCTTCGACGACGTGAAGCTGACCGACGGGCAACGGTTCAGCCCCGTCGGCGAAGGCTTCAAGACCGCGATGGCGACGCTGATGATCGAGCGCTATACGGCATCCGACCCGGCCGGCTTCGGCCCGCCGCTCGACCACTTCGTCGAGCTGGCACGCGAATGCGAAATGGGCGGCCGCCCGGCGATCGAGGACGGGCGCATCCGTTCGATTATCGCCCGCACCTATGCGATGCGCTCCGGGCTGGAGGCGATCACCACCCGCGCCATGCGCATGATGGAAGCCGGCATGGAGCCCGGCCCCGAAGGCTCGCTCAACAAGCTGGTATCGGTCCGCAGCCGGCAGAAGCTGTCGGAACTGGCGATCGATCTCATGGGCAGCCTCGGCCTCGCCTGGGACCAGGACGCGTGGCTCAAGGAAGACTGGGTCGCGAGCTGGCTAAGCGCGCCCACCATGCGCATCGCCGGCGGCGCCGATGAAATGTTGCTCAACACCATTGCCGAGAAGATTCTGGGCTTGCCGCAGGACCATCGTCCGGACAAAGGCATCCCGTTCAACCAGATTCCGGCCTGACAAGGAGATATTGATGGCCTTCAAGACCCGCATCACCGAAATGCTCGGCATCGA
>JAGREL010000027.1 GCA_020446575.1 Novosphingobium sp.
AGCGTGGTGACGCCGGGACCGGTCTCCACCACCACGCCCGCGCCTTCGTGGCCCAGAATCGTAGGGAACAGCCCCTCCGGGTCGGCGCCCGACAGGGTGTACTTGTCGGTGTGGCAGATGCCCGTCGCCTTGATCTCGACCAGCACCTCGCCTTCCTTCGGACCTTCCAGATCAACTTCGACGATCTCCAAAGGCTGCTTGGCTTCAAAGGCAACAGCGGCGCGCGTCTTCATCGGGCGATTCCTCCTGAACTTGTCGAGGCATAGCTATAGCGCGTTGGCAGCCGATGATGGCAAGAGGCAATCTCGTCCCCTTCCCCTGAATCCGATTGCGCGAGGCCGCTTCGATTGATAGGGGCGCCATTCCCAAGGCACCTGCCCGGACGGCCCGATGGCGGAGTGGTGACGCAGCGGACTGCAAATCCGTATACGCCGGTTCGATTCCGGCTCGGGCCTCCACGGACAATATCCCTTTATATCAATAACTTAAGTGGTTAGATATTCTCCCGAAGTTACCGGGACTTATGACCGCCTGCGGCGGCGAAATTGCCCTCAAGGGACTGAAAAATATACGGATTATGTCCGCGAATTTGGCCTCATTCAGCGAGAGTCTCTGCGGCGATTTCTGCATTGACGGAATCGGAAAGTGCAACGTCGCATAGACCGTTCCTCTCGAAATCCTTGGGTGGCCGGTCGTCATTCTCGATTTTGGCGATAGCGATCCAGCGCATCGCGCACCCGCTCCAGGGCGGTACCGAGTGGATCGGTCACGCCGAGCAGTTCGAATGTTCCGTTGAGCGCGAAGAAGCAATGGCCGTGAACCGTCGCCAGCAACGAACGGGTTAGCGCGGGCGCCTTGTCCGCATGCTCGGGCGGCAATTCGCTGGCTACCTCTCGCTCGACCGCATCGACGATCGCAGTCAACTTCACTGCGTAGTCTTCGGGCGGAGCTTCTCCTTCCGGCAGACGGAAATCGAAGAGCGCCGTCCATGCGTGGCGATGGTCCAGCGCGAACTGGAAGTAGGCGTCGACGGCGACGTGAAGCCGGTCGTCTTCCACTCCCGCCAGACGGCGTTCGAGATAGGCCAGCCATAAGTCGAGCGTGCGACCGTTGATCGCCAGGATCAGGTGATCGTAGCTGCCGAAGACGTTGTAGAGCGTGCCGATGGAATAGCCGATGCGCTTCGCCACCTCGCGCGCGGAAAATCGCGCGAAGCCGGCTTCCTCCATCTGGCGATGCCCCTCGCGGATGATGATCTCGCGCAGTTCATCCCGCGTATGGTCTGACCGGCGGCCCATGCCGCAGGTCTTAGCCCGACTTGCGTACGAAAGGATAGCGCATCTGCGCCAGATAACCGTTCGGCACCGCTTCGGGCACGCCGTAGCCCTGCGGCCACTTGCCCTTGGGGAAATAGTAGGTGCCAAATATCCGGTCTAGCGCCGGAAAATGGATCGCGAAGTTCTTGTCCACGCCTTCGGCTTCAAGCGCGTGGTGCCAGTGGTGGAAACGGGGGACGACGACGAAGCGGCCCAGGCCATCGAAATCGCCCTTCAAATTCGCATGGACGAGCGACGAATAGACGTAGACCAGCGCGATATAGGCCTGCATCACCGAAGGCTGGAATCCCAAAGTCAGCAAGGGAAGCGACGTCACGCCGCGCAGCAGCACGATCTCGGCGAAATGCATCCGCGCGCCGGCCAGCCAGTCCATCGACTTCGCGCTGTGATGCACCGCGTGGAAGCCCCACAGGAACGGCACCCGGTGGAACACACGATGGAACCAATACTGCACCAGGTCGGTCAGAAACATGGCCAGCACGAGCTGCACTATCCACGGCAGCGAGGAAATTGCGCTGCGCGTCCCTTCCAGCAGGCCACCATGCGCATTGACAAAGCTTGACGGCGCGAGCGCCAGGAAGGTGATGACCTGCACCATCATCGAGCTGACGAGGTAGTAGAACAGATCCTCGCGCCACTCCGGGCGGAACAGGCGCTGATCCGGCCGATGCGGGAATATCCGCTCGATCGGCGCAAACATCAGGCCGGTGGCGATCATGTTCACGGCGAAGAAATCGAGCCCGAAAAAGATACCCCAGCCTTGCCCGCCATCGGCCTGAACCGCCGAACCGCCCAGAATCGAAGCGCCGAGCGCAATGACCAGCGCGGTTGCGCCCAGCGCCTTGCGCGGCCGCAGCAACAGGCTGAGCAGAGCAAGACCATAGGCACCCAGCAGCACGAAATGCGTGACCAGCCGGAACTCCGTGGCCGACCGCACGACCTCCAGCTCCGGCGTTGCCATCAGCGCGGGCCAGCGCAGCGCCGCCACGAAACATAGCCCGGCAACGGCCAGCACGATGGCGAAAAACCCGGAAAACCACCCGGTGCCGAATCGCCGCACCTGGATCGGCGCTTCAAGATCCTTCGCAAGCTTCTCCAGAAACCCGTTCGCCATGGCCGTCGCCCCCCATTTGCGTCGACAATTCCCCAAAAAATCAGCCGTCGCAAGGCCTGTTTGCACGGTTAATTATACATTGTTTATTTATTTTATTGAACGGTGTATAATTGTGTGCCATTTGTCTGGCCGCGATTGACCGAGGAGCATTCCGATGGATGCCAAGATAAACCGCCGCCCGCTCAAGATCCGATCGAGGGCTTGGGCTCTGGAGCTTGCCCGGGCCGCCTCGCGCGCCGGGATCGGCGCCAATGCGATTTCGCTGGCAGGGGTCGGCTTTGCCGGTCTGGGCGCAGCGGCGTTCCTGCTCACGCCGCAAGGCTGGTACTGGTGGCTGGTCGCAGCGCTCGCGATCCAGTTGCGTCTGCTCGCCAACATGCTCGACGGTCTCGTCGCGGTCGAATGCGGACGGGCATCGCCGAAAGGGCCCTTGTTCAACGAAGTGCCCGACCGGATCGAGGACGTACTGCTGCTCGTTACCGCAGGCTATGTGACGGGCATGGCGGAACTGGGCTGGCTCGCCGCGCTCCTGGCGCTGGCGACGGCGTATGCACGCCTGCTCGGCGGCTCGCTGAGTCTGGCGCAGAGCTTTGCCGGTCCCATGGCCAAGCAGCACCGTATGGCCGCGCTCACGCTTGCCGCCCTCGCGAGCGCAGCACTACCCGGCCTGCCGGTTATGGCAGTGATGCTCGTACTCATCGCGGCCGGTACTGCGCTGACCTTCGCGCTGCGCCTCAGGCGTATCGCCCATGCGCTGGAGGCGCGCTGACCATGATCGCCGAGATCATTGCCACGCTGCTGTTGGGCGTCACCCGCTTCCTCGTTGGCGGCCATGCCCGTTGGCAAGGCTGCTCTCCCGATCCGGGTCAGCGAATCTATTTCGCCAACCACTCCAGCCACCTCGACACGATCCTGCTGTGGGCCGCCCTGCCGCGCCCGCTGCGCCGAACGACGCACCCGGTCGCCGCCAAGGACTATTGGGGAAAGACTGCGTTTCACCGGTTCATCGCGGTGCGCGTGCTCAATGCCGTGTTGCTCGATCGCGAGGGCGGGCGCGACGCGCTCGACCCGCTCAAGGAAACGCTGGAGCAGGGCCATTCGCTGATTCTCTTTCCCGAAGGCACACGACAGTCTGAGCGCATGCCCGGCCCCTTCAAGGGCGGCTTGTTCGCGCTCGCCCGCGCCTTTCCCACGGTCGAGCTCGTGCCGGTCTATCTGACCAACCTTGCCCGCGCATATCCCAAGGGCGCGATCCTGCCTGCGCCGATCAGCTGCATCGTCACTTTCGGCGCGCCGATCACAGCGGGCGACGATGAACGCAAACCGCAATTCCTCGCACGCGCCCACAAAGCCGTGTGTTCCCTTGCCGGAGGAGAACGCTCGTGAACCAGACCATGTTGATCCTGCTGGGCGGCGTCGCCGTTTTGCTGGCGATCGCTTCCGTTATCGGTTTTGTCCTGTCACGCCGGACCACGTCTGATGGGGCAGGGGCCACTATCGACAACCTCAACGCGCGCATCCGCGCCTGGTGGCTTATGGTCGCGATGTTCGCCATCGCCTTTGTGACCGGCAAGCTCGTGACGATAGCGCTGTTCGCGTTGACCTCGTTCTATTGCCTTCGCGAATTCATCTCGATCACGCCTACACGCGCGGAGGACCATCGCTCGCTGGCGGCCGCCTTCTATCTCTTCATCCCGCTGCAATACTGGCTTGTGGCGACGGGCTGGACCACGCTGTTCACCATCCTGATCCCGGTGTGGGCCTTCCTGCTGCTTCCGGTGCTGGCGGTCGTAAGGGGCGAGACGGAGGACTTCCTGCCTCGCACCGCACGGATCCAGTGGGCGCTGATGCTGACGGTGTTCTGCGTCAGCCATGCGCCGGCTCTGCTCAATCTGAAGATCCCGGGCTTTGAGAGACAGGGCTTTTTGCTGCTCTTCTTCCTGATCGCCGTGGTCCAGCTTTCCGACGTGCTGCAATATGTATTCGGCAAGCTGCTAGGCCAGCGCAAGATCGCCCCGCGCGTGAGCCCGTCGAAGACTTGGGAAGGGCTGATCGGCGGCGCGCTGACGTCCACCCTGATCGGATCGGCCCTGTGGTGGATCACGCCGTTCAGCCCCCTGCAGGCGGCGGCGATGGCGTTCGCCATTTGCTGGCCGGTTTCTTCGGCGGCCTGGTACTCTCCGCCGTCAAGCGTTCGCTGGGCGCCAAGGACTGGGGCACGATGATCGAAGGGCACGGCGGCGCGCTCGACCGGATGGATTCAGTCAGCTTTGCCGCGCCCGTCTTCTATCACCTCACCAATTATTTCTTCGCGGTGTAACGCGATGCTGCTGGTCGCTATCTGGGCCTTTGCCGAAGCGACGGTGTTCTTCATCGTCGCGGACGTGCCGATCAGCGCGATCGGCCTTGCAGGCGGCCTTCGCGCTTCGGCCAGGGCCGCGCTGATTGCCACGCTCTCGGCAGCGTTGGGCGGACTTGTCGTGCTTGGTTGGACGGGCCACTTTCCCAACTTCTACCGGGCCTTGCTGGCGCAGCTGCCCGGCATCTCCCCGGCGCTGATCGATAGCACAGCCAGCGACTATGCCACACACGGGTGGACGGCGATGCTGACCGGTGCCTTCGGCGGCACCCCCTACAAGCTCTATGCCGCCGCGGCGGCTGGTCAGGTTACGAATGCGTTCGCGTTCTTCGTGGCCTCGCTTGCCGCCAGGCTGCCACGTTTCCTTCTTGTCGCTGCGCTTTCAAGCTGGCTTGGCAAACACCTGCGTACACGCATATCGCGCACAATACTTGCAGGCCTGTTCCTCGGGTTCTGGTTATTGTTCTACATCGCGTACTTCGCTGCGATGGGGATCTGAAACTTGGCTATTAACGCGAAAAGAACCCAGAACGCTTAGTCTAATCAATTCGAAACCGGGATTTCCTTCACATGGCTGCTCCTGACCTTTCGCTGCTGACGAAGCGACGCTTCGGGCCGATGTTCGCGGTCCAGTTCTTGGGCGCGTTCAATGACAACCTGCTCAAGTTTGCTTTGCTGTTCCTTGCGAATTTCGGAATCTTGGCAGCCGAGCCGGAGAAGGCCGAACTGCTGGCTGCAATCTCCACCGGTCTTTTCATCCTTCCCTATTTCCTGTTCTCCGCGCTCGCCGGACAGCTCGCCGACATGGTCGACAAGGCCCGCGTGATCCGCTGGATCAAGGCCGCCGAAGTCGGCATCATGGCGGTCGCTCTGGCCGGCTTCTGGTGGCCGTCGATCCCCCTGCTGCTGACAAGCCTGTTCGCGATGGGCCTGCATTCCACCCTGTTCGGCCCGGTGAAATACTCGATCCTGCCTCAACACCTCGGCGAGCACGAGATCATGGGTGGTACCGGCCTGATCGAAGGCGGCACGTTCCTCGCGATCCTTGGCGGCCAGCTCCTCGCCGGAATGATTCCTCCCTGGGAGGCAGGCCTGGCCGCAACGGGCATCGCGCTCGCCGGCTTTCTGTTCAGCTTCCTCGTGCCAACCGCGCCGCCGATCCGCGATCATCACCATCTCGACTGGAACATCTTCAAGGGGACCTGGGAGATCATGAGGGCAGCGCGAGGCGGGCGGGGCATCTGGCTCGCCATCCTCGGCATCAGCTGGTTCTTCGCAGCCGGCGCAGTCCTCGTCTCCGAATTTGCCCCGTTGGTGAGCGGAACCCTGGCTGCGAAACAAGAAGTGGCTACGCTGTTCCTGGTCGTGTTCTCGCTTTCCATCGCGGCCGGTTCGCTGATGGTGAACCGCCTGCTCGGCGGCGAGGTCTCGGCCCGCTATGTGCCGATCTCGGCCCTGGTGCTGGCGGGCGGACTGATCGACCTGTGGCTTTCGACCAGCGGATTTTCGGTGCGCACCGCGGGCGCGTCGGTCGGCCAGTTCCTCGATACGCCGGGCGCGATCCGCATCCTCATCGATCTGGGCGTGATCGCATTCGCCGGCGGCATGTTCATCGTCCCGCTCTATGCGATCCTGCAGGTTCACAGCCCCGCGGACCAACGCTCGCAGATCATCGCCGCCAACAATATCGTCAATGCGGGACTGACCGTGCTGGCCGTGTTGGCCATCACCGGGCTGCTGGCCGCCGGAATAAACGTGCCGGGCCTGATCGGCGCGCTCGGCTTCGCGACCTTGCTGGTCGCGCTGGCCAGCATCTGGCTGCTCCCCGAAACGCTGTTCAAGGACGTGATTCGCTGGACCTTGAAATTCCTGTTCCGCGTCGAGGTCAAGGGCATGGAGAACATGCCCCGCCCCGGCGAGCGGGCGGTGGTGGTGGTGAACCATCTCAGCTTCCTCGATGGCGTGGTGCTCGGCGCGTTCTTGCCCGGCAGGCCGACCTTCGCGATCAATACGCAGATCGCGCGCAATCTGTGGCTGAAGCCGTTCCTGAAGCTGTTTCACGCTTTCCCGGTCGATCCCACCAACCCGATGGCGGCCAAGGCGATGGTCAAGGCCGTGAAGGAAGGCCGCACGCTGGTGATCTTCCCCGAAGGCCGCATCACCGTAACCGGCGCGCTGATGAAAGTGTTCGACGGCCCCGGCATGGTTGCCGACAAGGCCGACGCGCCGATCATTCCGGTGCGGCTCGACGGACTGCAATACACCCCATTCTCGAGGCTCAAGGGCAAGGTGCAGCAGCGCTGGTTCCCGAAAGTGACCTTGACTGTGTTGCCGCCGCGCCGCTTCGCCATTGAGGGTGAAATGAGCGCCAAGCAGCGCCGCGCCATCGCCGGACGCCGTCTCTACGACGAGATGAGCCGGATGATCTTCGACACCACCGACATCGACAGGACGCTGTACGAGGCGCTGTGCGATGCGCGCGACCTGCATGGCGGCAAGGCGCTGGTGGTCGAGGATGTCGAACGCAATCCGATCGACTACGACCGGCTCATCACCGCTGCCGGCCTGATCGGCAAGCGGCTGGAGCCCGGCACGGCGAAGGGCGAAGCTGTCGGTGTGCTCTTGCCCAACATTTCCGGCGCGGCGGTCGCCTTCTTCGCCTTGCAGGCAATCGGGCGGGTTCCGGCCATGCTCAACTTCACCGTCGGTATCGCCAATATGCGTTCGGCCTGTTCGATCGCGCGGATGGCGACTGTCGTGACGGCACGCGGCTTCGTCGAACAGGCCAAGCTGGATGAAGTTGTCGCGGCGATCGCAGCGGATGGCATTCGCGTCCTCTATCTCGAAGATCTTGGCGCGACGATCAGCACTGGTGCGAAAATCTGGGCGGCGCTGACCACGGGACGCACCCTCACCCGCCACCGCAAGCTGCGAACCAAGCCCTGCGATCCGGCAGTGATTCTGTTCACCAGCGGGTCGGAAGGCACGCCCAAGGGCGTCGTCCTCACCCACCGCAATCTGCTCGCGAATTGCGCCCAGCTTGCCGCCCGGATTGACTTCAACTCCAGCGACATCGTGCTGAACGCCCTGCCGGTGTTCCACTCTTTCGGGCTGACCGGCGGCACACTGCTGCCAATCCTCAACGGCATCCGTACCGTGTTCTATCCCAGCCCGCTGCATTACCGGATCGTGCCCGCGCTTGCCTACGACGCGAACGCCACGATCATGTTCGGCACCGATACCTTCCTGTCCGGCTATGCCCGAATGGCGCACAACTACGACTTCTATTCGCTGCGCTACATCTTCGCCGGTGCAGAGAAAGTGCGCGACGAAACTCGGCGGACCTATGCCGAGAAGTTCGGGCTGCGCATCCTCGAAGGTTATGGGGCGACCGAGGCTGCGCCGGTCATCGCGGTCAACACGCCGATGCATTTCCAAGCCGGGACGGTCGGCCGCCTGCTGCCGGCGATCGAAGCACGGCTTGAAGACGTGCCCGGTATCGAAGAAGGCGGGCGGCTATATATTCGCGGGCCGAACGTCATGGCCGGGTACTACCTTGCCGGTAAGCCGGGCGTGCTGCAGCCGCCCGAGGATGGCTGGCACGATACCGGCGATATCGTGACCATAGACGAAGCCGGCTTCATCACCATTCGCGGCCGAGCAAAGCGCTTTGCCAAGATCGGTGGCGAGATGGTTTCGCTGCCGGCAGTCGAGGGCTATGCGGCGCAAATCTGGCCCGACGCGGAACATGCCGTCGTCACACGGCCCGATCCGCGCAAGGGCGAACAGCTGGTGCTGTTCACCACCGCCGCCTCAGCGGACCAGAAGGCGCTACAGCAATGGTGCAAGGCCAATGGCGTGGCGGAGCTGATGATCCCGCGCGACGTGCGCGTGCTGGACGCGCTGCCGGTGCTGGGCACCGGGAAAATCGACTATGTCGAACTGGGCAAGCAAGCCATGAACGTAGCCTCGCATGCAAATTCGGAGAGCGAAGAACAGGGTGAAGATCAAACTTCATGAAGTCGCGGGCCCTGGCCAAGGCAATGCCGCCTATTCGTGCCGCAATGCGTCGATCGGATTGAGCCCGGCCGCCCGCCGCGCCGGGAAATAGCCGAAGACGACGCCGATCAGCGCGGAAATGAGAAAAGCGATCAGGTTGATCTCAAGGTCGAAGGTCCAGGGCACCTGCATCAGCGGTGTCGCCAGGGCAATGGCCACCTGCGCGAGTCCGAGGCCGATGATGCCGCCGATGCAGGACAGCACGACCGATTCCACCAGAAACTGCATCAGCACTTCGTTCGCGACCGCGCCGATGGCGAGCCGAATGCCGATCTCGCGCGTACGTTCCGTCACCGAAACCAGCATGATGTTCATGATGCCGATGCCGCCGACCAAAAGGCTGACCCCGGCCAGCGCACCAAGCATTCCCGTCAGGACCGTCGTGGTCGATGTCATGGCGTCAGCGATCTGGGTCATGTCGCG
>JAGREL010000257.1 GCA_020446575.1 Novosphingobium sp.
GGCATCGGCACGTTGTCGTTGAGCCGGAAGGAAAGCAGCACCGCCTTCTTGAGCCACTGGTTGACTTTCCAGCCGCCGCTTCCGTCAGGTTCGGCAACCCGGGCCTTGCCGGAATCGAGCAGGGCGAGCGCTTCGTCGACGATCTTGCGCACGTCGCTGCTGGCGGGCGTGACGCCGTCGCGCGCTTCCCAGGCGGATTCGATGGCGGCTTCGAGTTCGGACATGCTTTCGCTCTCCATGGCGGATAATCTTTCGCGCCGAGCGCCTATCGCCTGGAAGCGGTCAGGACAAGTGAGCTATCGCGGGCGGGCGCAGTCGCCGGCGCAGACTTGGCACGTGCCGCGCGTCAGTAGAGCTCTTCCGAAACGTCCGTCAGTTCGCCAAGGTCCAATTCGGATGCGTACATCAAAGTGTGGTCCTGCCTGAGTGGAATCCGCGCGTTGAACGAGCGGTTCAGGATGATCGGATAAAGATTAACCGGCGTTCTGGGCGCTTCTTCCGATTTTCCGTCAGCGTGGCGCAAGGCCATGATGATGTTTGTCTTTTGCCGTCTGACTCCGGTATCCGAGGTCATCCAGTTCTTTCCATGGGCTGAAGGAGGCCGGTGCTCCGGCTCGTCGAAGGCAAACTGCGCTGGATAGGGCCCCTCGTCGGCATGGATGACGATGGTCGCCGGGCGGGGGCCGGCAAGAATCGCATCCACCAGGCGGAGCAGCTCGTGGTTGGCGAACTCGACCTGGCCGGCATAATTGTGGTTCCGCGAATTGTTCTGCGCCACCTCAAGGTTCTGGCAGGCCCCCGCGGCCGACACCACGTAGGGTGGGTGCGGCAACAGGAAATGAGCGAAGACCAACTTGCGGCCGGGTTCGGCGGCGACCTCGCGCAGCCTGTCGAACTTGTACTTGATCCGTAGACACTGGTCCTTGCGGCCGTCCGTGAAGGGAACGCCCAGCTTTGCGCCGATGACTCCGGGCACCGATTGGGTGATGGCGATCCGAGGCACCTCCGAAAATGCCCGGAAGTTGATGTCGCGGTCGGCGAGCGAATTCTCGACGGTGATATCCGCCCAGCTGCCGGAAAAGACGATCTCATATCCCTGGCGCTTGAAGAAGCGGAACGCCGCATTGCGATCGATGGCACTGAACAGCGGAACGATGTCCGTCTTGACCTTTATCCGATCCGTATAGCTGTCGAGATAGGCGGCGTTGAGTGTGGACGCGAGCGAAAGGGGGGTAATCTGGTAGTTCGAATAGGCATCATCGGCGATCGCGAAGTCGCGCTCGCGTAACGCATCGAGGAACTTCGAATTGTCGAAGCCGTAGTCCTCCGACAGCGTGGTCGATCCGGCGTACCGGTCCATTACGATGTGCCACACGTCGGGGCTGTTCGTGTCCGCCTTGCCGGGCAAGCTGGCGAAGGTCTTGATGGGATCGGGGCGGCTGTGCTCGAGTGCCACCTGCTTGGTGAGCACGTTTCCGAAAAGGAACAGCGCGGGAATCCACACCGCGATATTCGCAAAGCCGTTCGCCTCGGCGAGTTTGGCCTCGTCCGTGGGGGCGCGGCGTGAGATATCCCACGCCAGCAGAGCGCCGATGGCGATAGCGGCCAGCATGACCCAGTCATTGTCGGTGAAGGTGCTGACCAAGGGCTGCAGGTAGAGCAGGTAGCCCGCCCAGACCAAAGCGATCAGCGATGCCCGCGCCCACGACTTCACGAACAGTCGGATGGCCACGAGCACCAGCGCAGTGATTCCCAGCAGCACGAGAACGGTGGGCAGCATGTGTTTGTATGCCAGCCGCAGAATGTTGTGAGACCAGATCGGCGCGCACACCATTACGGGTATCGCGAAAGGGGCGATCGGCAGGTGGCCGATCCGGCTTACGATCCGAAGCAAGTTTCAGCTTCTCTCGTAGCGCAGCAGGAGGCGGTTGCTGCCTTCTATCCGCTCGCTTTCGACGATCCGCGCACGTGCCCCGACATGGGCGAGAAAGGCTTCCTCCGTATAGTCGGGGAAGATATCCTCGCGCGTGGATAGCAGCTTGCGGACCATGGCATCGCCCTTGTCTGGAAATTCGATGACTCCGGTGGGCGCAAGGGAAATCAGCCAGTCCACCGCCATGTCGAGCGGAATGTTCCGGGCGATTGCGAGATGGTGGATGAAGGCAAGCGCGATCATTGCATCCGCTTTTGCGCGCTGGCCGAAACTCTTGCGCTCCGCTCCTGCCCAGCCTTGTCCTGGGCTCGGATTGGTGGCGTCGAGCCAAAGTGGGAGAGCTGGGGCACGGGCCTTGTCGAAGCGCGCGAATGCCAGCTCGAGCGCACCGAAATCGAAATCGAAACCGACGACGTTGCCGGCGCCGTGATCGAGCGCTGTCTGTGTGTAGTCGCCGCTGTTGCACCCCATGTCGAACAGCTGGCGGGGTCTGACCTGTTCGACCATCCTTGCCACGAACGCGTGCTTGGCGCTGCGCTTGTCAATATCGTAGCTGTTGTTGGTCTCGTAGTCCCCCCAGACGGTGTCCAGGCGGGGAAGCGAGAGAGCGGCAATATAGTCGCGAAGGCCGATCAGGATTGCCTCGAAACCCTTGCGCGACAACGTCCTGCCCGGGTTGCTGTCGTCTCCGGCGCTCTTGATCGCGCGCTCCTGCAGCTTGGCCTGCGCTACGACATGGGCAAGCACGGTGAAGGAAAGCTTGTCACGCCAGGAGAGCAGCGGGAGCAGGTCTTCCGGGGCAATGCCTTCAAGGCCGCCGCGATACCACGCATTGGGGGCGACGCCCTTCTTCGCCCACAACAGCAGCGGATTGAGGAATTGCATGGTGAATTGCCGCTGCCCGATCCATGGCTGGCCTTCGTGGTAAGGCACGATCGAAAGGTGGTCGATGAAGACCGGCTTGGTTCCGCGGAACTGCACATTGTAGGCGGTCGCATCGGACAAGGAAAAGCCGTCGGCCAGGAGCGCCAGGTGAAACTCGAGATGGAACAGTGCGGCTTGTCTCAGCGCCGAAAAGCTCCATTCATAGGGGTAGGAAATGAAGTCGAGCCGGGGATGTTCGATGACGAAGCAAGGTGCGGGATCGAGGCCGGTAAGGACACTTGCTTCGGCCTCTTCCATGCCGAGAAGCTGCGAACGTTCGATTGAGCGCTCCAAGACTCCTGCGGAGAGCGCGGTTTCGAACGGCTTGCGCCCAGCCTCGAAGATCGCGCGGAACACGCGCTCGTCCTTGATCACGACCCGGCCTGCCGGGTCGCGGTAGGAACCCGGATCGTAAAGCATCAGTCGGTCGTGTCGCTCGAACCGATTTCGCTCTTCTTGTTGCGCGAAAACAGATTCTTGATCTTCTGGATGTAAGCCCTGCCGGTCACGATATAGGCCGCAAAGAGGCCGACCACGGCCTGGAAGGCGATGCTCACGCTTGCTGCATCGAGATAGGCGTGTGCCGCAGTGAGCGGCAGCGCCACCGATACCAGGATCAGCACTGCGAAACGGCTCAGGAACCCCATACTCGCTCCTCTTGGACAACGTTCCGGATTCAGCAGAAATCGCCTGCCGGATGGCAAAAAAACTAGGCAATCATCGTTACGTATTGGTTAATTGGGCGTACCGGTGGAGCTTCGGGATCTGCTTGCGCCGATTGGCGCGCGACGTCGGTTGGTTCGGCCAGTTCGGAACACGTTGGCTGTCGCGGCTGTCGCAAGCGGGAAACGGCTGGGCTTGTTCATCAAATTGACGGATTGTCCGATGTAACAATAGGCCGCAACCGGGCGAAGGAATCCGCGATGCGCCAAGCAAGTCCACTCTGCCGGTCTGCCAACCTCAAACTCGGTGCCGCGGCGCTGGCGTTCGCGCTGGTCTCGGGCTGCGGAGGCGGTGGTGGCGGGGGTGCCACCAACAGCACGCCCGCGCCTGCACCGTCTCCGACGCCCGCACCGGCGCCGACCCCCACGCCAACTCCCACTCCGGCGGCGGTCTTCGAAACCGACGAATACAATTTTTCCGATGGGCCCGCCTACCACGGGGCGATTGCCGCCTGGCAGGTCGGCGCGACAGGGGAGGGGGTGACGATCGGCATCGTCGATTCCGGCATCGACACCGCCAACCCGGAATTCGCCGGACGCATATCTTCAGCGTCGGCCGATCTCGCGGGGAACGGCATACTCGAAGATGTTGGCGGCCACGGCACCATGGTCGCGCTGGTCGCCGCCGCCGCGCGCGACGATTACGGGATACTCGGGATTGCCTGGGAAGCGACGATCATGGCCCTGCGCGTCGATGCGCCGGGCACATGCGCCAGCGACGACGGCTGCGCTTTCTTCGACGACGACATTGCACAAGGCATAGATCGTGCGGTGGAGAACGGCGCGAAAGTGATCAACCTGTCGCTTGGCGGCTCTCCACCGAGCCAGGCGGTTCGCAATGCGGTTGCACGGGCAGGCGATGCCGGGGTCGTCGTGGTCGTTGCAGCCGGCAACGATGCCAATGACGATGCGCCGAACACCGACTCCACCCAGCCGGACCCGTTCGCAGTGGGCCTCAGGCAAGTAGGCAGCGGCAATGTCATCATCGCCGGATCGGTGACATCGTCCGACGCGCTTTCCAGCTTCAGCAACAGTGCCGGCAACCAGGCCGATTGGTATCTTACCGCGCTGGGGGACAGGGTCTGCTGCGTTTACGAGGACGGCGACCTCAAGACCGTCACCGACGACAATGGCGATACATTCGTCTTCGTGGTTTCGGGCACGAGCTTTGCCGCGCCGCAGATCTCGGGAGCCGCCGCGCTGCTGTTTCAGGCCTTTCCCAACCTCACCGGACAGGAAGTGGTCGAGCTGCTGCTGAGCACCGCGCGCGACATTGGCGATCCCGGCACCGATGCCGAGTTCGGCCGGGGCGTTCTCGATATCGGCGAAGCATTCCAGCCGCAGGGAGCGACGTCGCTTGCCGGCAGCACGCAGACGCTGGCGCTGGCCGATACCAGTCTGGTCGCATCCCCGGCGATGGGGGACGCGATGAGTCAGTCCGCCTCGCTGCAGACGGTTGTGCTCGACAGGTACCGGCGTGCCTATCAGGTGGATCTTGCACGCAACCTGCGCGGCGCGCAGGTGCCGCCGCGGCTGGCCCGGTCGCTGATTGCGCCGCTGCGCCAGGTGACGGGCGGTGCCGACGGGTTGGCGCTGGCGTTCTCGGTGGACGAGAGCCGGCGCGCGGCGGAGCTTCCGTGGTTCGGCCAGCTGCATCTCGGCGCCGAGGATGCGCGCGGCGCGCAGGTTCTGGCGGCGCGGGTCGCGGCCCGGCTGGCGCCGGATCTGCAGATCGCCTTCGGTTTCGCGCAAGGGGCGGACGGGCTGATGGCGCAGGTGCAGGGCGCTTCCGGTCCGGCGTTTCTGGTGGCCGGCTCCCCGGCCGACGATCTTGGTTTTTCGCGGGGTGACGAACTGGCATTCGCGCTGCGGCGAGACTTTGGATCCTGGGGCGTGACACTGCACGGCGCGAGCGGCGAGGTCCTCACTGGCGCCCCGGTGCAGCAGGCGTTGTTGCCGGGAGACTTCAGGCCCCGCGCGGCCTTTACTCGCTTCGGCGTTGCGCTCGATCGGAGCTGGGGCAGCCTCGATACGTCGCTAGCGGCAAGCTGGGTCTCCGAGGAGAGCACCGTGCTTGGCGCCTGGATCCACGAGGCGCTTGGTGCAAGCGGAGCCGACAGTCTGTTCCTCGATGCCAGGGGCGGCTGGAATTTCGCCGGTGACTGGAAGCTGGGCGCCGCCTGGCGGCAGGGTTTTACCCGTGCCCGCGCGAGCGGCTTCGTGGGGCAGGGGTCTTATCTCGCCAGCAATTCCTGGACGCTCGATCTTGAACGCACCTCGGCTTTCATGCCGGGCGACAGCCTTGCCTTGCGCTTCTCGCAGCCTTTGCGTGTGGCGTCGGGCGGCCTCAATTTCGCACTTCCGGTAGCCTATAGCTACGAGACGCTGAGCGCGACCCAGGGCATCCGCCGCCTGTCGCTCAGCCCGAAGGGGCGCGAACTCACCACCGAGCTGGCCTGGCACGGCCCGCTCTGGGGCGGCGCTGCCTCGACCAGCCTGTTCTACCGCACCGATCCCGGCCACTATGCGAACCTGCCCGCCGAAAAGGGCATGGCGGTGAGCTGGAAGACGGAGTTCTAGGCGGGGCGGACAAGGCCGAACGGCACTTGGGCTGTCCGTTACTACGACAATGCACCGAAAAGCTGCTGTTCAGAACGCGATGCAAAATCAGTCGTCAAGGTCAGGTTGGACGATCCTGAATGCGGACATTGTTGATGGGCACTACGACTCACGAGGAAGGCGGCCAGTCACGACTGACCTCATGATCCGTCATTGGATATTGATCGAAGTTTCCCCGGAACCGGCAGCCATGAACCCCGCAACGCTAACGCTACGGGGCCCGATTGTTTCGAAAATAGAGACGAGCCTAGAAAGAGTAGCGCACTCTTGTATTCGTCCGATTGCCAAGCCGCATGATGCTGCCGATCAATCCGAAGCCCAGCAGCATCATCGCCCAGGTGGCGGGCTCGGGTACGCTCGGGGCGGTGTAGTCCGTATAGGCTGCACCGGAATCGGAAGTGAACGTTACATTGGGAGCTGTTTGAACGCCAAAGGTTCCGGTGTTGGAGAAATCCGTTGTAGTCATGCCGGGGTTGCCGTTGTTGATCGCTCCGACGGAAAGCCCGACAAACACGTCATAGTCGCCGATCGCATTGAGCATGAATGAACCCGACAGTAGGCCAGCGATCACCTCGTTGAGACTTTCACCAATACCTGGCCGGTAAGTGGTGAAACTGGACTGCGAAATCAGCGCACCAGGATGCGAACTGAAATTGTCGTAGGCAGCGCCTGAGCCAGACTCAAAAACATAGAAATTGGTGAAGACCGAGGTAAACAGGTTTTCGTTGACGGCAGGACCGGAAGTAATTGTGCCATCGTAGGCAAAGCTCAAATCGATAATCGATCCGGGTGCTCCTGTGAAATGCAACGTATCGCCGAAAATACCGGCGGCCTGGCCACGCAAGTCAGGACCGTCAAGACCGACATAGGTCTTGATCGTACCGTCATCCAAACTTACCGTCGATTGCACATCATTAGCGAATTGCTGTGACCCGCTGGTCGGACCATTTGCGACATACCCATCGATGATCGATCCGCCATAAGTGACATAGGGCCGGATAAAGTATGCCGCGTGGGCAGCAGTGGGAACCGTCAGCGACGCGACGGCGACAGCGGACAAAAAAGCCTTCCTCGACATGGAGACCCCTTAATTTGTAGCGACAAATCCCAGCGTCGCGTGGAACTGCGAAATTGCGAAAGTCAGTCCTAAACATCGGGAATCAATTCTTGC
>JAGREL010000258.1 GCA_020446575.1 Novosphingobium sp.
TTCATCATCAACAACCTGATCAAGGTCCACCCGATGGCGCTGCTCCATCCGGAGCGCATCGATGCCGAGGACCGGTGCGTCATCCGCGAGCTTACCCAGGGCCACGCCTCGCCCGCCGATTACTTCGTCGACCTGCTCGCGCGCGGCATCGCCAAGCTGGCATCGCCTTATCATCCGCATCCGGCAATCGTGCGGCTGAGCGATTTCAAAACCAACGAATACGCCCATCTGCTCGGCGGCTCGGCTTTCGAGCCGAAAGAGGAAAACCCGATGATCGGTTTTCGCGGCGCCTCGCGCTATTACGACGAGCGCTACCGCGAGGGCTTCGCCCTGGAATGCCGCGCCCTCAAGCGGGTGCGCGAGGAACTGGGCTTCACGAACGTCGTCGTCATGGTGCCCTTCTGCCGGACGCCTGCCGAGGCCGACCGGGTGCTCGAGGTCATGGCCGAGAACGGGTTGAAGCGCGGCGAGAACGGGCTGCAGGTCTACATGATGTGCGAGATCCCCGCCAATGTCGTGCTGGCCGAAGAATTCGCGAGCCGGTTCGATGGCTTTTCGATCGGTTCCAATGACCTCACCCAGCTCACGCTTGGCATCGACCGGGATTCAGACCTGCTTTCCGATCTCTTCGACGAGAGGAACGAGGCCGTCAAACGCATGATCGCGCAGGCTATCGAAAAGGCGCACGAGGCCGGCATCAAGATCGGCATCTGCGGACAGGCGCCCAGCAACTATCCCGACTTTGCCGCATTCCTGGTTGACGAAGGCATCGATTCGATCTCGCTCAATCCGGACAGCTTCGTGCGCACGATCCGGTCCATCGCGGATGCCGAAAAGGCCGGGTGAAATCGGTCGCGGCGGAGCGGTGACCCCCGGAGAATATCCGCTTCCCAAAATGCCCGATTCGTAGCGCGATTCGGTATCTGAGCCTGCGCGATGATTCCCTGACTACCTTCGAGTCGGTGCCGGTGCGACTGGCGCCGATACCCCTGTGCCGAGGAAGAAAGCTCCGAGGGCTTGACTCAAGTCAAGTTCGCGTAATTGTTATTCTGTATTTCAAATTTTCCGAAGATTCGGAAACATTGCAATAAAAATGTAATATTTACTCTGATGTGATCCGGCGTAATAAATCTGCAATATTGCTCTGCGTTCGTAACTGTCGATCTCATCATGCCGCAAGGGGACCGCTGAAGTGATCAAACGCGCCTTTCGCATTCCGATTCTCATCCGCTCGATCGCGCTTTCGGGCATGGCCACTTTTCCGTCCGCGCCGGCCTTGGCCGCCGAGCCGGGCGACGGTGCCATCACCGGCCTGTCCAGCCTGATCCAGGCGGGCGGGCCGATCATGTATCCGATCGTTGGCCTCGCGCTGGTCGCGATCGGCGTCGCGGTGGTGAAAGCGGTCCAGTTTTTCCGCATCGGTGTCGGCACCACGACATCGGTCCAGAAGGCGCTCGACCTCGTGCGCCGGCACGAGCCGGACCGGGCCGTGCAGGAGCTGGAGAAGCGCAAGGAACCGGTTGCCAAGGTCGCGGCGGCGGCAATTCGCGGCAAGCTCAATCCGCGCATGGAAGACCAGCTGGTGCGCGAAGAAGTGAGCCGTGTCGCCCAGGCCCAGCTCGACGGGCTCGAGCGGGGCCTCGCCTTCCTCAGCCTGGTGGCGATGATCGAGCCCCTGATGGGCCTGCTCGGAACCGTGTTCGGCCTGATTCAGGCGTTCCAGGAGATCCAGGCGGCGGGCACGCGGGTTGAGCCGTCGACGCTTGCCGGCGGTATCTGGCAAGCCTTGCTGACCACGGCGGCGGGCCTGTCTGCTGCGATCCCGGTCGCGATTGCCTACACCTGGCTGCAGCGCGTCGTCGATGTCGAGGCTCAGCGCATGGAAGATGCCGCCACCCAGGTGTTCACCGCGGACCTGTTCGACGCCGTAGAAACGTCGGAGGTCGCCGCGCCTCCGGCTGGAACTGGCGCAAGCCTGCCCGGCGATGAACTCGTCTCGGCGGAGGCGGCCGAATGAGATTGCGGCGCAAGCGGCGCAACATGGCGCTGCTGAACATCACCTCGCTGATCGATGTGGTGTTCATGCTGCTGATCTTCTTCATGCTCACGATCGATTTCTCCCGCTTCCGCATGATCGGCGTCGACACGCCGCAGCAGCTGGAAGTGGTGAAGGACCCGACAGCGGCCATCGTCATCCTGCTCAGGAAGGACGGCGGCTTCGAATATGATGGCAAGCCGTCCACGCTGGACCAGATCGCGGCGAGGGTGCGCGGCATTCTGGAAGTCGATCCGGGCCGGTCCTTCCTGATCCGGCCCGAGCAGGGCGTGAAGATGCAGGACACGATCGACATGTTCCAGCTGACGCGCGATCTGGGCGCCTATGCGGTGTCGTTCTCGCCCCCGGACAGGAATGGCGAGCCATGAGGATCATCCGCCCCAAGCCCGACCGCGAGCTGGTAAATCTCACCCCGCTGATCGACATCGTTTTCAACCTGCTGATATTCTTCATGCTGACCGGCTCGATCACCGCTGCCGAGGCGCTCAATATCGACCCCGCCTCCTCGACCAGCCGGATGCGCGGCAATGTCGAGGAAACGGTGGTGCTGGTCGATGCCAAGGGCCGGATCGCGCTGGGGGAAAGGATCATTGCCCGTCAGGACCTGCCGGACGTGATCCGAGAGACGCTGACGGCAAATCCCGCCGCGCTGATCCAGCTCAAGCCCGACAGCGAGGCCGATGCGGCCGGTGTGATCGACATCATGGAAGGCATCCGCGAAGGCGGCGCGGAATATATCGTCCTGCTCACTCTTCAGCGCAGTGCGAGTGGCGGCCTGTGAGCGATCTCGCCTGGTCCAGCGCATTGAGCCCGCAGGCGCCGTCGGTTCCGCACGCGCGGCACTGGGCGGTCGGCTCCGCTTTCTCCGCCGCTTGCTTCGCCGGCCTTGCGATCTGGTATTCGACGCTCGATCACTCGCGCCCCGTGCTTGAAGAAGTCGAGGAAGAGCGCGTGATCGTCGCGCTGGGCGGCTCGGCGCCGCAGCGGATCGAAGCGCCGCCGCCGCCAAGTAATGCGCCGGTCAGCGATACGCCTCCGGTTGCGGCCGAGCGTGCCAAGGATGCGCCGCCGATCGCTCCGCCGCCCGAACCCCGCCCGGTGTTCCAGTGGAGCCAGGGCGACGGCCAGTATTCCTCGGGCACCGGCGGGACCGCGCAGGCGCCGTCCCCTCCCGCGCCGCCGGCGCCACTGCCGCCGCCGAAGCCTGCGGGCGTGAGCGCGCAATTCACCGAGGTTTCGACTGTCCGCTATGCCCGGCTGATCGTCTATCCGCCCGCGTCGCTGCGGCAGGGAGAGGAGGGGCTGGGCATCCTTGCGGTTACGATCGCAGTGGATGGCAAGGTGCTGGACTGGAAGCTGGTCCAATCGACGGGAGCGGATCGGCTTGATGCCGAAATCCGGCGGGTTGCCCAGAGAGTGAAACGCCTCGATCCCTTGCCCCAGGGTTTCCGGGGGCGCGTGGCGGTCGTGCGTATTCCCATCAATTTCAAGATCCAACCCGAAGACTGAGGCGCAGCTGCCGTTCGGCCCGTGCCGCCTTGAACGCCAGTCCGGCTGCGCAATCTGTCTCTTTCATTGTGACCGAGCGGCGGCCTTTGCTATCACGCTCGCGCGATCCCGGAATCATCCGGACCGATACGAAAGTCGCGAAATGGCTGAATGGATGCCTGGCATCCGCGGCCTATCAAGGGGGAGTTCCACATGAGCGATGAAATTGCCATCCAGCAGACACTCAATACCTACAGCGTTAGCGCCAGCCTCGGAAAGCTGGAGGAGATGGTGGCGACGTTCATGCCCGACGGCGTCTGGGAGATCCCGGGCATTGACGCGCGGTTCGAAGGTCATGAGGCGATCCTGGCCGGGGCCAGTGCGATCACCGGGGCAATCGAGTACATGGTTCAGCTCAATTCGCCCGCGGTCATCCAGGTCGATGGGGACACGGCGACGGCGCAATCCGTCATTCGCGAATGCGGCAAATATGCCGGTCGCAACACCTCGCTGGAGGTTCTTGGGCTCTACTCCGACAAGCTGGTGCGCACTCCCGACGGCTGGAGATTCGTGCTACGCAACTTCACGGTCCGTGGCATGCATGATTTCGAGACCGCGCCGCCCTCGCTTCACGGATAAGCTCGCGAGATTGTTTCCAGATTGCGATAATCCGACGCAATTTGCGACATTTTACAGCTGGACGCAGCGGCTTGGGCTTACCAATTAACCCGCTGTGATCCGCGTTCCATCTGTCCTTCTCGGCACGGCGTTGCTTGCCGCTTGCAGCGTTGGCCCCGACTACCGGCCCAGGAGTGCGGTTCAACTCGGCGTACCGGATCAGTGGTCGGTGACCGCGGCCCCGGACACCGAAGACCTCACCCGCTGGTGGAACAGATTCGACGATCCCGTGCTCGGTGAGCTCGTCGAACAGGCCGCTGCCGCCAATCTCGACGTGGCGCAGGCGATCGCAAGGCTGCGGCAGGCGCGCGAAGCTCTGGTCGTCAGCCGCGCTTCCCTGTTTCCGACGATCGGCGGTTCCGGCGGCTACAACCGGACCGAGACCCTCAAGGGCGGGGGCACGACTGTTACGCTTCCCGACGGAACGGTAGCGACAACGGGAGGCGGCGGCCAAAGCAGCTTCTCGCTGGGTCTCGATGCCAGCTATCAGCTCGATCTGTTCGGCGGCACGCGCCGCTCGGTCGAGGCGAGCCGCGCGCAGTATGAAGCCGCCGGGTTCGACTACGCGACCACGCTGCTCTCCGTGGAAAGCGAAGTCGCACGCAATTACGTGCTGGCACGCGCCTATCAGGCGCAGCTTGAAAATGCGAAGGAGAGCCTTGCCATCCAGGACGACAATCTGGAAATCGCCGGTTTCCGTGTACAGGCCGGCCTGGTCTCGTCGATCGATGTCGAGGAGGCGCGGTCGAGCCGGGCGCAGACTGCCGCCAGCGTGCCGCAAATCGAGCAGCAGTATAACGCTGCCGTATCGCGCATCGCCGTGCTGACCGGGCAAGCGCCGGGCGCGCTGAAGCCGCTTCTCGCAGAGATGCGCCCGATTCCGGAAGGCCCCGAGGACGTCGCTGCCGGCATTCCCGTTAACGTGCTGCGCCAGCGGCCCGATGTCCGCGCCGCCGAACGGGATCTGGCCGCCGCGACTGCCGGGATCGGGATCGCCAAGGCGCAATTGTTTCCCGCGCTCGGCATCAGCGGCAGCCTCGATGCCAATGCTTCGAACCTCAATGCCATTTTCGACACGATCACCGGCGGCCTGTTTGCGGGGATCAGCCAGTCCATTTTCAACGCCGGTCAGCTGAGCGCGCAAGTGCGCTCGAACAGGGCAGCGGCGGACGGTGCGTTCGCGGCTTACAAGTCCTCGGTCCTGACCGCGCTGGAGGATGTGGAGAATGCAATCGTCGCGCTGCGCACGGCCGAGGAACGCGAGCGGCAGTTCGCGATCGCTTACGACGCGGCCGGCAACTCCGCGATTCTTGCGCGCAGCCAGTATCGCTCCGGACTGACCGACTTCACTACGCTCAACACGCAGGAAACCGCGCTGATCTCCGCACGCAACGGGCTGGTTCAGGCCCGTTCGGACAAGGCGACGGCGCTGATCGCGCTTTATGTTGCGCTGGGCGGAGGCTGGGACTCCTCCGAAACGCCCACGGCGGCGACGCTTGCGAATTCAACGGGACAATATTGAAAATGGCCGACCAGGACCTTGACGAATTTCTTGGCGTGAAGCCTCAACCGGCCTGGCGCCGCCATGCGAAACTGGGCGTTGCCGCGCTCGCCGTCATCATCCTAGTCCTGCTGCTGGCCCGCTGCTTCGGCGGTTCGGCAGAAGCCGAATATGCGACGGAGAAGGCGGAGCGCGGCCGGCTCGTCACCACGGTTTCGGCCACGGGAAAGCTGGCACCGACCAATCAGGTTACGGTCGGCTCGCAGCTTTCCGGCCTGGTCACCAGAGTGCTGGTCGATGTGAATGACCGGGTGGCGGCGAACCAGCCGCTTGCCGAAATCGATCCCGAACAGATCGAGGACCAGATCCGCCAGAACCGGGCGCAGCTCGCCGCGAACCAGGCTCAGGTAGAACAGGCGCGCGCGACACTGGCGGAGGCACAGGCGCAACTCGCGAGGCTGGAAGAGGTCCACCGCCTGTCCGACGGACGAACACCGTCCAAGACGGAACTTCAGGCCGGTCGCGCCGATGTGGAACGCGCAAGGGCCTCTCTCAAGGTCGCGCAGGCCAATGTGCTGGCAAGCGAGGCATCGCTTGCCCAAAGCCGGACCGAGCGCGCCCGCGCCATCATCCGCTCACCCGTTTCCGGCGTCGTCCTCGCTCGGCAGGTTGATCCCGGCCAGACGGTGGCGGCATCCTTCAACACGCCGACTCTGTTCGTGATTGCCGAGGACCTCAGCGAGATGAAGCTCGAAGTGGCTATCGACGAGGCGGACGTGGGGCAAGTGAAGGAAGGGCAGAAGGCCACGTTCACTGTCGATGCCTTTCCCGGCCGCACCTTCCCGGCAACCATCACCCGGGTCGAGATCGGGTCCAACCTGTCGGCAGAGGACGCCAGCTCTTCCTCTTCCTCCAGCAGCAGCACAAGCAGCGGCCAGGTGGTGTCCTATGCCGCCGATCTCGCGGTGGAGAATACGAATCTCGAATTGCGGCCCGGTATGACCGCGACAGCGGATATCGTGACGGCGGACAAGAAGAACGTGCTGCTCGTTCCCAATGCCGCCCTTCGCTTCACGCCCGCGACGCAGGGCGCGAGCGAGGAGGAATCCGGCGGAATCACGGGTGCATTGAGCTTTCGCCCTCCGCGCCGCGGCAATGGCCAGCGCAGCACGACCATCGACCGGGGTGCGACCCAGACCATCTACGTCAAGGGCGACGACGGCAATCCACGTGCGATCCAGATCACCACCGGGGACACCAACGGCACGCAGACCGAAGTCATATCGGGCGACCTCAAGGAAGGCATGGCGGTCATTACCGGCCAGCTGTCGGAAACGGGCGGCAGCTCCGCTGCGCAGAAAGGCAATGGCGGTGGGTGACCGGCCGCTGATTTCGTTGCGCGGCGTCACCAAGGTCTACGGATCGGGTCCGACCGCGTTCGAGGCTCTCAAAGGCATCGATCTCGACGTCAACGGAGGCGATTTCGTTGCTGTCATGGGACCTTCGGGTTCCGGAAAATCGACAATGATGAACATCCTGGGATGCCTCGATGTCCCGACTGCCGGAACTTTCCTGTTCCGCGGCTATCACGTCGAGGATCTCGACCGGGACCAGCGGGCGCTGCTCCGGCGCAAATACCTCGGCTTCGTCTTTCAGGGTTTCAATCTGCTGCCCAGGACCTCGGCGCTGGAAAATGTCGAATTGCCGTTGCTCTATCGCGGCGACGGCCGGACGGCACGGCGCGAGGCAGCCATGGCGGCGCTCGACAGGGTAGGCCTCGGCGACTGGTGGAATCACACGCCCGGCGAACTCTCGGGCGGCCAGCA
>JAGREL010000259.1 GCA_020446575.1 Novosphingobium sp.
TCGGCGTCGATCGCCATCTGCTTGCCCGGCAAGGCGTCAAGTGTGAAGCGCGCCGAAACCTCGGAAACGCGGCCCGCACCCTTGGTGACCACCACCAGGTTGATGATGACGAGAATCAGGAAGACGAACAGGCCGACCGCGAAATTGCCGCCGACCAGGAATGCGCCGAACGCCTCGATGACCTTGCCGGCCGCCGACGAGCCTTCATGCCCGTGGACCAGCACGACGCGAGTGGAAGCGACGTTCAGGGCCAGCCTGAGCAGAGTTGCGAACAGGAGCACCGACGGGAACGACGAAAAGTCGAGCGGCTTCTGGGCGTTGATCGCCGCCATCAGGATAGCGACCGACAGCGCGATGTTGAGCACGAAGGAAGCATCGAGCATCATTGCCGGAAGCGGCACGATCATCAGCACGATCAGCGCGAGGATGCCCGCTGGCAAGGCAAGCGCCGAAGGGCGCGGCATTTTCAGAAGTCCATTCACAGGCCAAACCTCTGCAACTGCCCATAAGCGGCGCGAACGAAATCAGGCGTGGTCACTTCACCATTCGCGCCAGCAACGGCGAAAGTGTTGAGCAGCGTATCCGCCATCGACTGGCGGGCGGGCGGCGTCGCCGCTGCGCGGGCGGCGAGGAATTCGCGGGCGACCGGTCCGGCGGAAGACTGGGTCGCCCAATTGCTCGACTCCGGAAAGGCGGACGTTTCGGGCGCCGCCCAGATGCCGCCCTCGCCTTCCATGGCCGCGGACAGCTTGCCGCGGATCAGTTCCATGACGCCGCCGACCGTACGCGGCGCACCGTTGGCTTCGTAGAAGACCTGCCGGTTTGCCGACGCTGCCTTGGGCAGCAGGGATGCGGCGTTCTGAGCGGGATCGGAAGCCAGCGCCGAGAGGAACTTGTTTGCCCCCCCGATCCCCAGAAAATGCGCGAGATAGAGTTCGGCCGAATCCGGTTCCCGGCCAAGGTTGCTGGTAAGTTCGGCATGATTGTCCCGTGCAAGCTCGGCCGCCATCAATGCCGAGGCGTTGGGATCGAAGCGCAATGCCATGACCTGCGCACGCCATTGCGGATCCAGCACGCGCCCACCCTCTATGGCCGCGTCTGCCCAGTCCAGACCGTGGGCTGAGCCATGCCGGTCGAGTGTGCGCAGCCAGGTGTCGTTCGTAAACTGGTAGAGGCCGGCCGCGCTGGACGTTCCTGCGCGCGCTGTCGGATCGAGGCTCGATTCCAGTTTCGCCTGAGCAAGCAGGTACTGAAAATCGACTCCGGTCCTCTGGGCTGCGCGGGCAATTGCCGCGCGAACGTCAGTGCCGGCGTTCGGCCCAAGGCCTATCGGTTGCGGCTCGCTCAAGCCTGACTCCCGGTTCAATTCCTAACCGGGAATCAGAAAGCAAGAGGCGTGCCAATCTACTTTCGAGCGGTGGCGTAGCTGTAGGCGGGCGCTGCGTTGTAGAGCGCCGGCATGCCGGCCAGGGCGTTGAGCCGGGCCGTGACATTCGCCGAGATCAGGTTGCGAACCTGCCGGTTTATCTCGTTCAGCCGCTGCGCAGCGTCCAGCATGCCGCGGCATTCTTCGTCGACCTCGTCCGGCCTGGTCTGACCAAGGCGGCCGCACAGGGCCTCTTTGTCGTCGGCCGTGCCAAGAATGGCATCGAGGTTCAGTTCGGCAAGCGCCTGCCGTTCAGCCTGCAGGACGGCAAGCATTTGCCGCAATGTTTCGCGAAGCTCGCTCGAATTCATCATTTGCCGTTCCTCAACAATATCCCGGCCGCTATCATGGCGTCGGCGATCTTTGCCGGTATCAGCGGATAATCCCCTGATTCTATTGCCTCGCGGATCTGTTTGACCCGTTCGACGTCGACCGGCGCCTCGCCGGGATCGAGCGCCTCGCTTTTCACCACGGGTGCCGAAATCTCATCACCCGGCTCGGCGCGGTTGCCCTGCGCGTTCGCCTGGCGCGCGATCCTGACATCGACAGCGCCAACAGGGCGCACAGGTCCCAGTTCTATGTTACGCATGATGCCACTCCTTGGTCCTTCACGGTCCTTAGGACGGCAGATTGCGAGAAGGTTTAAGCCCTACGGCGGCGAAACCTTGCCGGCGTCACGGCAAGGGAATGCCGACGAGCCCCGGCCGGACGACCCGGGCCTGGAGGGAATCGCTGTTGAACCGCCGCGTGCCATTGGCCACGCGCACGCGGATCCAGGAGCCTACGGTGCCCGATTCCAGCGCCTCTCCCGGTTGGGAAATGCTGAAACCGTCGCCGCTTACAGCGATTGTGACCGCATCCCCGCGATTGATCGCGGGCAGAGCGGCTGCCTGGGGCGCTTCGCGCTTGACCGGCACGTAGAGCCGCCAGCCGCCCGCATCGGGGCATTGCACCACAACGGTCTGCTCCTGCTGCGTGCGCCAGGAAAGCGACAGCGGTGATACGCAGGGATTGAGGCGCAACCGCCGGTCGACGGCGGCCGTGGCGCCACCCGGCTGACCGATTCCCGAGCCCGTGAACCGGGCGACCTCACGGTCGACGACATCGAGGTCGGCAAAGGGCGTGGCGGCGGCAATTACCAGTGCCAGGCTGAAGCTCATGGTCAGTCCTTCTGCATTTCTGCGTTACGGACTCACTCGTGCAAATTGCGTGCCAAGGTTGCGTCGGGAACATCGAAAGCAAGCGTCGCGGTCGTGCCGCCCTCGCCCGGCTCGACGACGATCCGCGCCTGCGCACCGGAGGCACGCGCTTCGCGCGCCAGCGTTTCCGCCTGCATCAGCGCGGCTTCCTGCTCACCGGAACGGTATTGCGCGACGATCGTCAGCTGCTGGCGCACATCCACCGACTGGGATTCCAGCCATTCCCCGATAGGCGGAGCATCGGAATCCACCCGATAGAATGCCAGCGCTTCCCCCTGCGGCGAGATCGCCACTCTGCCATCCCCGTCATCGGTCTGTGAAAGCGCGACCGCCGTCACCATGAAGAGGATCAGCGAAAGATCGGCGAGCATGATCTCCCAGCCGACTGCCAGGCGCGC
>JAGREL010000028.1 GCA_020446575.1 Novosphingobium sp.
AAGGGTCCGCAAGGCACGTTGTTCGGTCGCAATTCCACCGGCGGCGCAATTCTCCTCGTTCCGAAGAAGCCTTCGGACGAACTCGAAGGGTATGTCGAAGGAACCTACGGCAACTACGACCAGAGGCGCGTCCAGGCCGTGGTCAACGTTCCGCTGGCTGAGACTTTCAAGGTGCGTGCCGGCGTCGATTGGAACAAGCGCGACGGTTACATTAACAACACTTCCGGCATCGGGCCGGACGATTTTGGCGATGTCGACTACATCGCCGCCCGCCTGAGCATTCTGGCTGAGCTGACGCCCGACCTCGAGAACTACACAATCTTTAAGTACAGCAAGACGCATACGAACTACATCGTGCCCAAGCTCGTCTATTGCGATCCGGGCGCCTTCAACCAGGCCGCTTTCGCCGACTGCCAAGCACAGCTGCAACGCCAGGCGGGTCGTGGCTATTACGACGTGGAGAATCCAGTCGCTGATCCATTCGTGAAGGCGCGCAACTGGCAGATTATCAACACGACGACGTGGAATGTCAGCGACACACTGACGATCAAGAATATTGCGAGCTACGGTGAGGCTCGGGAAGCCTACAGGTTCTCACTCGATGGTGATTTGTACTTCGATGCGTTAGGCGGTGTTGGCACTTTCGTTACTGTCAATCCCGGCCCGACCCAGCCACAGGGCAACCAGTACAGCTTCAGCGAGGAACTGCAGTTGCAGGGCCGCTCGGTCGACGGCCGGTTGACCTGGCAGGCGGGCGGCTACATGGAGAAGAGCAAGCCCAACGGCGGGCGAGTTGCCCAGCAGCAATGGTCAGTTTTCCGCGGCGCCTGCACGGATGTATATAATTTCATCTGCACGAGCGGCGCTGTTTTCCCGGCAAACAACACCTATTCCGTCGACAATTACGGCCTTTATGCGCAGGCGACTTACGACCTGTCCGAA
Organism: Novosphingobium sp.; assembly: GCA_020446575.1. Classification (GTDB taxonomy): domain Bacteria; phylum Pseudomonadota; class Alphaproteobacteria; order Sphingomonadales; family Sphingomonadaceae; genus Novosphingobium. Next base: position 943 of record JAGREL010000028.1, read on the forward strand.
CAGTTCGCCCTAACCGGCGGCTTCCGGTATAACTGGGACAAGGTTAGCACCGACGCGTCGAATGCCCTTGTCGCGGGTTCGCCGAACGGGCCGGTTTTTGCAGCTTGCAGGCGCGCAGGACCAGCTTTCGGCCTGACCCGGGAGCAGCTTTTCGATGGCACCTGCAACCGCAGTTTTTCGACCAAGTCGAGTGATCCGACCTGGCTCATCAATTTGGACTATAAGCCGACGCCCGACATTCTGGTCTATGCCAAGTATGCACGGGGCTATCGCGGTGGCGGCGTCAACGAGGCCAACGTCAATTTCGAGACCTGGGATCCGGAAACGGTCGACTTGTACGAACTGGGCGTCAAGACCACGTGGCGGGGCAGCAGCGTTCGCGGGACCTTCAACATCACCGGTTTCTGGAACGAATTCAAAGACCAGCAGGCTTCGGTCTTCATTCCGACCTGCCTGGACTTCGGCGGCACGTCTCCGCCATGCGCCAGCATTGGCATTAACGCTATTCAAAACGTAGGCGCGTCTCGGATGAGGGGTATCGAAGCCGACGCTTCGTTCACGTTCTTCGACGATCTCAGGTTCGATATCGGCTATGCCTATCTCGATACCGAGGTTCTCGAGGTCACAACACCGAACTGCGATCCCGTAATCTATCAGTGCGACCGGGCGAACTTCTTCGCGAGCCCGGGCGAACGGCTTGCCTTTTCGCCGAAGAACCGCATCACGGTGACGGCTGCCTATACGCTCCCGCTTGATGAGAGTGTCGGCGATATCACGCTGAGCGCGACGTTCACGCACACCGATGAGCAGTTCCATATCAACAGCAACAGGCCGGCGTTCGAAGCGGGCAGAATCCCATTCGATGCGGGCATCATTCCGGCGACCGATCTGCTCAACCTGAACCTTGACTGGAAGAACATTGCCGGCAGTCAATTCGATTTTGCGCTGTTTGCAAACAACGTCACCAATGAGAAATATTGGGTGGCCGCTGCAAACGGAATTAACTCGATCGGTGGCGAAGCAGTCATACTTGGCCAACCGCGTTTCTATGGAATGCGGGTCCGGTTCAACTTCGGCGAATAAGTCCTAACCTTTCACCACCGGGCAAGCGGCGGTTCCTCTGGCGAGGGGCCGCCGTTTCCTTTAGGGCCGGAGCGGTAGGGGAGAAATGCGTGTCTGAAGCGAAACCGGGAACCGCCATGGGCGAATGGCGCCGGTACGGTCTGCTGCCGGTCGCGGCCTGCATCGGCTATTCGACCATGGCAATCCAGACATATGGCGTCGGCCCGTTCGTCGTGCCGCTCGAGCAGGAATTCGGCTGGTCGCGCGCCCAGGTCATGACCGGGCTCACGATTTCCAACGCCATCGGCGTGCTGTTCAACTTCGCCGTCGGCGTGCTGGCCGACAAGGTCGGGCCGCGCCGGGTCGGAATTGCCGGCGTTGTCGTCAAGTCGAGCGCGATCATGATGCTGGCGACGGCGACGGGCGCTTTCCTCAACTGGTCGCTGCTCTGGATCCTTGTCGCGTTCGGCGCGGTGCTGGCCCAGGCCAACGTCTGGGCCAGCGCAGTCGCCAGCCGTTTCGACCGGGGCAGGGGGCTTGCCATCGCCATCGCCTTGTCGGGCTCTTCCTTCTGCGCGGCCATCATTCCCGTGCTGGCGACCTGGCTGATCGGCGAATTCGGCTGGCGCATGGCCTTTGTCGGCCTGGGGCTGATCTGGATGATCGTGGCGCTGCCGGTCGTGTTCCTGCTGTTTCGCGGCAGGAAGGACGATATCCGCACCGGCCGGGAAGCGATGGAGCAGCTCGAAGTCGTCGAGCTGCCCGGCTCGGCGGCAGCCGGTGTGGCCGAGCTGCCCGGCGTCGGCATCAAGGACGGGTTGCGCAGGCCGGCCTTCTGGCAGCTGCTCATCGCCAGTTTCTCCTTTGCCTTCTACACCATGTCGGTCGCGCCCAACCTGGTGCCGATGCTGGGAGAGAAGGGCTCGAGCGTGGCCGCCGCCGCCCAGATCGCCTCGCTGGTTGGTATCGTCAGCATCATCGCGCGCATTTCGGCGGGTTTCCTGCTCGATCATTTCCGGGCGAAGCTGCTGGGAACGATCGTGTTCATATTGCCGGTGTTCGGTTGCGGGATCATGCTTGGCGACAGCCCGAGTTACCTCATCCTTGCACTGGGAGTCATATCCTTCGGCGTCACCATCGGTGCGGAATACGATATCGTCTTCTACCTCGTCTCCCGGCATTTCGGCCTGAAGAGTTTCGCGTCGCTGATGGGCGGCATGCTGACGGCGGGCGCTTTCGGCGGGACCGTGGCGCCGGTGGTGACCGGCTGGATGCATGACATCTTCGGCAATTACGACCCGATGCTGATGCTGCTGATGGCGTTGATGGCCGCCGGCGCGCTGGCGCTTGCCACGCTCGGCTCCGAACCGGCGGAATACGCCGTCGCGGGCCGCTGAGCAGAGTGCGCGGATGACGTCCGAAAAGCCGCTGAGCGCCGTATCGGAGTGGCGCGCCTTCTGGGTCCTGCCTTTCGCGGCGATGGTCGGCTATTCGACCATGGGTTTGCAGAGCTACGCCATCGGCCCCTTTGTCGCGCCGCTGGAAAACGAGTTCGGCTGGAGCCGGGCCAACGTCATGCTCGGCATCAGCATATCCAACGCGGTCGGCATCTTCCTCAACGCGGCGATCGGCATGATCGTCGACCGCATCGGGCCGCGCCGCGTCGCGCTGACCGGGCTGTTCGTCAAGTCCGGGGCGTTCGCACTGCTCGGCACGGCCACCGGGGCGCTGCTCAACTGGTCGCTGCTGTGGCTGCTGGTCGCCTTTGGCCTGCTGCTGGTCCAGTCGACAGTGTGGAGCAGCGCGGTCGCTTCGCGCTTCGACAAGTCGCGCGGCCTGGCAATGGCGGTGGCGCTTTCCGGCACACCGCTCGCGGCCCTGATCGCGCCGGTGCTCGCCACCTACCTGATCGAATCCTATGGCTGGCGCACGGGCTTTGCCGGGGTCGGCGGCGTCTGGCTCGCCTTTACCCTGCCGGTGGTGTTCCTGTGGTTTCACGACACGCGCTCGACAGCGCGGCGCCGGCAGGAAGAGGCGCCCCGGCCGCCCGCCGAGATGCCGGGCCTGACCTTCCGCGAGGGAATCCGGACCCGTGCCTTTTCGCGGCTGTTCATCTCCTTCGGCTGCTTTTCCTTCTACAGCATGACCATCTCGGTCAATCTCGTGCCGCTGATCGCGGAAACCGGGATGGACGCGATGAAAGCGGCGGGGATTGCCTCGATCATGGGGCTGGTCGGCATCATCGCGCGGCTGACGGTGGGAATGCTGCTCGATCGCTTTCCCGGCCACATCATCGGCACCTTCACCCAATTGCTGCCGGTGATCGGCTGCATCCTGCTGCTGACCGGAGATTCGAGCACGCTGCTGGTGGTGCTGGCGGTGATCACATTCGGCGCGGCGCTGGGCGCGGAGATCGACGTCGCCCTCTATCTCGCCTCACGGCATTTCGGCTTGCGCTCGTTCGCCGCGCTGTTCGGCGGGATCATCGGCTTCGGCGCGGTCAATGCGGCGATCGGCCCCTACGTCGCGGGCCTGTTGCACGATATCTGGGGCAGCTACGACCCGCTGCTGATCGTGACCGTGGTCATGCTGGGACTGGGCGCGCTGGCGATAGCAACGCTCGGCCGGCCGCCGGAAGCACTTCCCGGAGGCGGGCATTGAGGCGATTCACAATTGCAACGACCTCGGCGCATTATGCCCGCGGACGATCATTTTGCTGCCGCTGAAACAAGGGTTTCCTTGACTCGGCCACCTCGAAGCCTAGTTCTGGCGGCTGATTTCGAGGAGTCATATGGCTACAGCAAGAAGGATCGGCGGCGAGAACTCGGCGACGCGCGAACGAATTCTCGAGGCGACCGAGCAGCTGATACGCGAGCAGGGATATGCCTCCGCGAGCACACGGCGGGTTGCAGCGCACGCCGGGCTGAAGCCGTCGCTGGTTCACTACTACTTTCCCACCACCGACGACTTGCTTGTGGCGGTATCGAAACGCGGCGCCAAGGAAAGCGACCGCATGATCGAGGAAGCGCTGAAATCCGATCGTCCGCTGCGTGCGCTGTGGGAGTTCTTCAGCGACACCAGCCGGACGAGGCTGGTGCTTGAGTTCATGGCGATGGCCAATCACCGCGACGCAGTGCGCAAGCACATGGCCGAGCATTCCGAGGAAATGCGCCAGCGCCAGGCCGAGATCCTCGAAAAGCTGATCGGTACCAAGTTTTCCCTGCCCGATGGCTGCCCGCCTGCCGGCCTCAGCGTGCTGCTGGCCGGCATCGGCCGCGTGCTGATCATGGAGGGCGGTCTCGGCGTTACCGGAGGGCACGAAGAGGCGCGCGAATTCGTCGAACGCTGGCTGGACATGCTCGAGCCGGCCGACGTCGAGAAGGCGGAAAGCTAGGCGCAGCAGGCACTTCCACCGGGCCGGAACGCCCGGAACTCCTAAATTGCGCCAGATCAAGGTCACGGGCCGATTCCCGAGTCAAAAGGCCGATTGAACAGGTGTTCAGCATAACGCTGCGCCGGTACGGTCGGGAGTCAGGCGAATGGCGATACTGGAAAAGACGAAGCTCAGGCACGAAGAGATCAAGCCGAAGATCG
>JAGREL010000029.1 GCA_020446575.1 Novosphingobium sp.
TGTTGATCGCATCGCCGCCGCCCCATGCGACCAGCTTGTCGAAATATTGCGGACGGTAGAGTACGCGCTCGACACTTTCCTCGCCGCCGCGCCAGTAAACCGCGGACATCGACTGGACCACCGGGTGGTTCGGATCGATATCGGCCATGGTGCGCAGAAAAGCGACGGTCGAGAACGGATCGGCCGAAGGCATCTTGAACAGGTTGACCGCCTTCACCAGCGCGCTCTGTGCGATGGATCGAATACCCATGCCGGGCGAATTGCCGGGCAGCACGTGAATAAGCCGGGGAGCGAAGGCGCGAATGAAGCTGCGCCGGCCCTGATGATCGGTGTGCGGCACCCATTCATCGAGCGCCTTGGGATTGGGGAAGTTCTGCTCGACGACTTCCCAAAGCGACTTCTTGTCGAGATATTCCGACGCGTTGGTCATCTGGAACTCGATGGCCGCACGCGGCGCCAGGCTCACTTTCGCCATCCGGTCGATCCAAGCCTCGACATAGGGGTTCTTGCCGTCGCTCAGCTTCTGGCCGGCCTCGACCAGGAAATCGATGATTTCGACGAGCGGCACGTTGAGCAGCGGCGGCAGCTCGGTGCGCGGATGCACAAGCTCGTCAAGTTCGAGTTTGGGCGTCGCGAACGTTACGCCAAGATCGCGCGAACGGTGAGTGGCATCATGGCCCTCGACCACCTTGCCGCGGATGAAAAATGGAGCGGAATCAACCGCTTCATCCATTTGCGTATTTACATCGGTCAGAACGTTCATGACACACCTCTCACATAAGCATCTACGGTTCCCGCGCAGCCGATCTTGTCGTCTCCCTCGAGATCGGCATAACGCGCAATGTCATCGCGGATCGACGGGCTCTTGGCGCCGCAGGCGCAAGGGCTGAAGTCGATCGAGATCCGGTCGCCCGAGATCACTCCGCCCCAGCGGCCGTCGAGCGACAGATCGAAGAAGGCGGCGCGGCCTTCGAATTCGCCATCGGCGATGGGCAGCAGGTTGTCCCCCGGCTTGTCGAGGATCAGCGGAACCACCCAGGGCGGCAAGTGGTAGCGGCCGCCTTTCTGGCAGCGCGGCATGCCCGACTGCAGTTCCTGCATCGAATAGTTCTGATAGTTGCGCTCGGGCGCGATGTTGAAAGTCTCGTAGACGAATTCGCGATAGTCAGGCGGCAGCTGCGCGCGCTTGAGGCCGCCGCCGACATAGATCGAATTCTCCGAATTGAAGTCCTTCGCGCTGTAACCCATATCGCGCACCGCCTTGCCGACAGCGTAAAGGCCCGACCACAGCCCGGTGACGTGGATCTTGTCCTTGCGCGCCTCCACCAGCGCCTGCGCGGTAAGATCGATGGCGTCTTCCATCGCCTTGGCGCGAGAGGCCGATATCGCTTCGAACTCGGCAATCTCGTTCGGCGTTGCGGTGCCGTCGGCGATCTTCTTGCGCAACAAGACCATCTGCGTCAGCCCGCCCACCGTGATCGGCGGAGCCGGATAAGCAAAAGGCTCGGAATTCGGATCCTGCAGCGCCCGGCGATAGCCTTCGCCGGTCGCCTCGTTGCGCGGGACCTTGGCGACCGGGGCAAGCCCGAACATGCGGCGGCTGCGGTCGAGCGGAACGCCCGATCCCCAAGTGTAGGCCTGCGGACCTTCGGTTTTGACCCATTCCATGTCCCGGGCCGAGGCCACCAGCATCGCTGACTTGCCGGTCGTGCCGCTGGAGCAGGAAACGTAGTGGTCGCTGTCCTTCAGCTTCGCGATCCAGTCGTCGACGTCCTTTACCGAATCGCGATCGATCGACGGCACGCGATACGTCGATACCGTGTCGAGCCATTTGCTGAGCCGATCCCAGCGCTCGTCCATCAGGAAGCTTTCGGGATAGCTCTTGTAAGCCGTGTGCGGGAACAGCACTTGCGCAGCGTCCTCGATCGAGCGGATTTCGCTGATGCCGGCTTCCTCGGCACGATGGCGGAGCAGCTTGATCTTGCCGACGCGGTCCTGGAACCGCTCGTTCATCGCCTCGATCTGCGCAGCGCGGACTTCATGTGCGGAATAGTCGTAGCGATCATCCGCATGGACCATTCCGGTCAACCGTTCGACCGCACCTGACTGCGTCACCGTCGCCATTGCCGTCACCTCTTCCGAATCGCCTCGCCTTAATGGCACCTGTTTCGTTTCATTATGTGTAGATTCGATCGGATGGCAAGAAGAATCGTAAGCTGCGCTCCACAATCATCCGCGCAGTTCAGCCATGAGTTCGGCAATCTGAATATTTTCAAGATCGTAGACGAGGTCGCGAATCCGTGCCGCCTGATTGGGCTGTATTGCAAGGCTGGCCGAGGCCATGAATTTCTCCGCGACGGCATCGGCGGTCATCGCCCGCTCACCTGCGCCGCTGTTCACCCGAACGTGACGCGTGAACATGCGCCCGTCTGCAAGCGTCACCTCTACACCACCGGAAAAGAAAGTCGGGAAAGCCGTGTCCGGATCGGCGAAGCATTTGATCCGGCGCGCCAGCGCCCTCACATCCGGATCGGCGAGCGCTTTAGGCTGCAGGTCGGGAAGGCCAAAGCGCCCCCTGAGCAGGCAGGCGGCGATCACGAACTGCGCGCTGAACTTGGCTTCGTATTCGGTGGTCGCGTTCTCCTTGGCCTCGGCCGGTTCGGCGACGATATGCAGCGTCGGCTCGGGCAGGAAGGCCTTTACCGAAACGATTTCGGCACCGCCGATTTCGGATCGCAGCTCGATCGCCGCATCGGCGCAGCCGTGGATGAAGTGGCAGACGGGATAGGGCTTGAGCGCGGTTTCGCCGAAGTGCCACTCCTCCCCCAAACCGTCGGTCAGGGCATCGAGCTTCGCCACGTCGCCGTGCAGATGCGTGTCGAACAGGCCGAACTTGCCTTCGTAGGGCCGCGAAGGTCCCTTGAAGCCCGCCCGGGCAAGCTGAGCCGCGGTGATGCCCGCAACCGCTCCCCAGCCGGGATGGAAACGCTTGGTCCACGCGCCCTCTTCGAGAAACACCTGGATGCCCGAGGCGGTGCTGCCGGTAATGCCCTGCGCAGCGGTGATGCCCTCCGCATCGAGTCCCAGCAGCTTTCCCGCCGTCACCGCCGAGGCGAAATGCGAGACCACGCCCGTGGCGTGATAGCCGACATGGTGGAAGCCTCCGTCGACCGCGAGGCCGATGCGGATGCTCGTTTCGGCACCGGCAAGGAAGGCCGTGAGCACATCCTGCCCGCTCGCATCGAACGTCTCGCCGAGCGCCAGCGCACACGGCAGGCTGGTGCAGGTCGGGTGGATGATGCTCGCCAGATGGGTGTCGTCGAAATCGAGCCCGTGAATCAGGATGCCGTTGATCAGCGCGGCATCGCGCGGATCGAGCCGCTCGGGCCGGCCGATCACCGAGCACGGGCCGCCCGGCCCCATGGCCACTATGCCCGCTGCCGAGCTGCGGCCGTAGTCATAGGCATTGGAGGCAAGGCCGAGCCCGAGCGCATCGAGGATATGTAACTTTGCACGTGCCACGACCGGCCCGGGGATATCCGAAAGGTGCAGGTCGGCCGCGAAGCAGGCCAGCCTGCTTGCGAACGGTTCGGGCTGATTGCTCATACTCATGGGCCTAGCATCGCGTTCCAGATGGTCAACTGTTGACAGTTTGGGTTGCGTGAGAAAAAGGGGCGACCTATCCCGTCCAGCATGCCAAAGGCCTGCGTCAAACAGATAGCCACAAGGGATTGAGTGTTTATGGCCGAGAAATACCAGCTCTTCATCGACGGCAAATGGCGTGACGCCGGTGACGGTGCGACGATGCCGGCGATCAACCCCTACAACCAGGAAGTCTGGGCACACGTGCCGGTCGCCACCGCCGGGGACGTGGAGGATGCCGTCGCCGCCGCGCGCCGCGCCTTCGATACGGCGTGGAGCAAGACGAGCCCCGGCGAGCGTGCGAAGCTGCTCAACAAGGTCGCGGACATGCTCGACGCCGATGCCGACCGGATGGCGCTGCTCGAGACCACCGACAACGGCAAGGTGATCCGCGAGACCCAGAACCAGATGGGCTATGCCGCGCGCATCTTCCGCTATTACGCCGCCTGGGCCGACAAGATGCACGGCGATGTCGTGCCGCTCGACCAGAAGGACACGCTCGATCTCGCGATCCGCGAACCCTATGGCGTGGTCGCTTGCGTGACCGCGTGGAACTCGCCGGTCGCGATACTTACCAACACGCTGCCGGCCGCGCTCGCCGCGGGCAATTGCGTGATCCTGAAACCCAGCGAACACGCTTCGGTCACCACTCTGGAAGTGGCGAAGATGTGCGACAAGGCCGGTTTCCCGGCAGGCGTCGTTCAGGTCGTCACCGGCGCAGGCGAGACCGGCGCGGCGCTGACCGGCAGCAAGGGCATCGACAAGATCAGCTTCACCGGCAGCCCGGCCGTCGGCCGCATGATCTCCGCGGCGGCCGGCGCGAACCTCAAGCCGGTAACGATGGAACTGGGCGGCAAGAGCCCCAACATCGTGTTCGACGACGCCGATTTCGACCGGGCGCTGATCGGCGCGCTTGCCGGCATCTTCGGCGCCACCGGGCAGACCTGCATCGCCGGCTCGCGCCTGCTGGTCCAGCGCGGCGTCTACGACCGCATGGTCGAAGGACTGGCGGGGCGCGCCGCCCAGATCAAAATGGGCGACCCGCGCGACAAGGAAACCGAAATGGGCACGGCGGCAAACGAGCCGCAGTTCAACAAGATCCTGTCCTTCATCGAGGCAGCCAAGGGCGATGGCGCGCGGCTCGTTGCAGGCGGCAAGCGGGCCGACGGTCCGGGCCTCGAAAACGGATATTTCATCGAGCCAACCATCTTCGCCGACGTCAGGAACGACATGAAAGTCGCCGCCGAGGAGATCTTCGGCCCGGTGCTTTCGATCATCCCCTTCGACACCGAGGAAGAGGCGATCGCCATCGCCAACGACACCCCCTACGGGCTGACCAACTATGTCCAGACCCAGGATCCGGCCCGCGCCAACCGCATGGCCCGCGTCCTGCGCTCGGGCATGGTCGAGATGAACGGCCAGGGCCGCGCCGCCGGATCGCCTTTCGGCGGCATGAAGCAATCGGGCAACGGCCGCGAAGGCGGTATCTTCGGGATTGAGGATTTCCTTGAGATCAAGGCCGTCAGCGGCTGGACCCCCGACGCCTGACCGGCACCCCAAGTGCGGGCGCCGCGGTCCAGGCCGGATCGCGGCGCGTGAAAATCGCCACGAGACAAACAAAATTAACCTATGGACAAACTAATCTATGCCTATACTGAGAGGCATGGATCAGATC
>JAGREL010000260.1 GCA_020446575.1 Novosphingobium sp.
GTGGGCGAGGACCAGAAGCAGCATCTCGAACTTGCCCGCGACATCGCCCAGAAGTTCAACAACGATTTCGCTTCGGAGGAGGCCCCCGTCTTCACGCTGCCGGATCCGATCATCCCGCCCGATGCCGCACGGATCATGAGTCTGCGCGACGGCAGCGCCAAGATGAGCAAGTCCGATCCCTCGGACATGAGCCGTATCAACCTCACCGACGATGCCGACACGATCATGCAGAAGATCCGCAAGGCGAAGACCGACCCCGAAGTCCTGCCGTCCGAGGCCGCAGGACTGGAAGGACGGCCCGAGGCGGCGAACCTCGTGGGCATCTATGCGGCGATGGCCGGCACGGCGGTCGAGGACGTGCTTGGCGACTTCGCGGGCGAAGGTTTCGGCAAGTTCAAGCCGGCTCTCGGCGAACTGCTGGTCGAGAAACTCGGCCCTATCAATGACCGTTTCGTGGAACTGAAGCAGGACCGCGAACAGCTCGACGCAATCCTCGCCAAAGGCGCGCTCAAGGCGCGCGAACTCGGAACCGAAACGCTGAACGCCACATACAAGGCGCTGGGGCTGGTACGGGGATGATCGCGCGGCATGTCATGAGATTCAAACGGGCACATACCGTTCCTTCCGGCGCGGCTCTTGCATTCCTCCTCGTGCCGGCTTCCGCGCATGCGCAACTGCCCGAGCCCGTCCGGGACATGATCGATGCGGCGATCGCGACCGGCGATCCGAAGACGGTGAAGACCGTTATCGATCTCGCCCGCCAGACCAATCCCGACGACGCGGCGGAAATCGAGGCCATCCGGCAAAGCTACCGGGCGGAACACAAGCGGCTGGCGGCCCAGAAAGCAGCCCGCAAGGAAGCAGCGCTTCGCTCGGCGGGCTTTTTCGAGAACTGGAGCGGCAAGGGCGAACTCGGCGGTTCCCGTTCGACCGGGAACAGCAGCGAGATCGGCCTGACCGCCGGCCTGTCGCTCGAGCGCAAGGGTATCAGGTGGAAGCACAAGCTGACCGCCACGGCCGACTATCACCGAACCGACGGAAGCACGACAAAGGAGCAGTTCCTGTTCGCCTACGAGCCGAATTACCGGCTGGGAGAACGCGCATTCGCCTACGGACTCGCCCAGTACGAGCGCGACCGGTTCCAGGGCTTTTCCAGCAGGATCTCGCTATCCGGCGGACTGGGGTACATGCTGGTCAAACGCAAGCGCATGAATCTTTCGGTCAAGGCCGGCCCCGCGTGGCGGCGCACCAGCCTGATTCCATCCGGGCAGGAAAGCCATCTCGCGGGCCTCGCCGGCCTCGATTTCGACTGGCATTTCGCGGAGAACCTGAAGCTGACGCAGGTTGCCAACGCCTATTTGCAGTCAGGCAACAGCACGCTCAATTCCACGACCGGGCTGCAGGCCCGGCTGAACGGCGAACTGTCGGCGCGAATCTCCTACACGGTCGAGCATGACACCAATCCGCCGGCCGGCGCAGTCAAGACGGATACGCTGAGCCGCATCACGCTGATCTACGATTTCTGACCGGATCTCGGTTTGCGTAGCGGCTGCTGCGCCATATCCAAACCTCTCCGCCTCTGGTAACAAGCGCCGCGCAACACAAGCCGCAAGGAGAGGTGTGGCATGCCGATCAAGAAAATCGTGATGGTGAAACGTAAAAAGGGCCTGACGCCGAAAGAATTCCGCGACGGCTATGAAAACAGCCATTCGCGTATCGCGGTGAGGCTGTTCGGCCATCTGTGGACCGAATATCGCCGCAACTACCTGACGACGGGCTACAATTTTGACCAGGACAGCGGCGGCCCCGAAGAGATCGGCTTCGACGCCGTTTCCGAGTTCATCCTGCCGGACGAAGCCGCCTATGAGGAAATGGCCCGCATCTCGGCCGAGAATTTCGAGATGATCAAGGAAGACGAGGCGAAGTGGTTCGATCAGGCGCATTGCTGGCTGGTCGACTGCGAGACGATCGAAGAGGATCTGGGAGCCCGCGAACGCCAGCGCGAAACGGTCGGCTGATTTCGGGCGGACCGCCCGTCCATGCCCCATTTCGGATCACTGTGTTCAAAACCGTATTCAAGCCCTATTCAGCAGTGTTCGTTTACGAAATGCTTACGTGAATCTGGGGCCTCAGCTTGGAAGGGGGCGTAACGGCCCGGACATAGTTGTGGAGAACATAAGAATGACAGCTAACCAAACATCCCGCTTCGGCCGGATGAAGCTGGCCGCTGCCGCCGTCTTGCTTCTGGGCCTCGCGGCCTGCACCTCGCCCTTCAAGGCCGATGTATCGCGCTTCCAGTCGCAATTGCCGGCTCCTGCCGGGCAAACCTTTGCCGTGGTTCCGGACGATCCGATGATGGCCGGCGGCATCGAGTTCGGCCAATACGCGGCTCTCGTCGAGCAGCAGATGGCCGAACAGGGCTATACGCCGGTGAAGAATCCCGAGGAAGCGCAGCTTCTGGTCCGTTTCGATTACGGTATCGACAGCGGGCGCGATCGCATCCGCTCCACCGGCTACGGCGCCTACAGCCCCTTCTGGGGTCCGTGGCACGGCTACAGCCCCTATTGGGCCCGCCCATGGCGCACCGGGCTGTGGCATTACGGCTGGTACGATCCCTGGTTCGACAACGGGATCGATGTAGACACGGTCTATACCAGCGGCCTCGATCTGAAGATCGACCGGCGCGTTGACGGCTACCGCCTGTTCGAGGGCAAGGCAGAAGCGGTTTCGACTTCGAACCGGCTGCAATATCTCGTCCCGAACCTCATCGAGTCCATGTTCACCGGCTTCCCCGGCAATTCGGGGGAAACCGTGCGCATTACCATCGCGCCGGAAAAGACGACTTCCAAGCCGGTCAAGTAACAGGCAATCTAGTGCGCGCTTGAATGGCGGGTCTGGAGACGGGCCCGCCTTTTCTTTGCCGGGCGAAGCCCCGTCGTTTCAGGGCAAGGATCGTCGTAGCTAGTTGCCCAGCGCCACGACACCGCCGGTCGATCCGAAGCCGCCTTCCCCCCGCGCGGTTTCGTCGAGTTCGTCGACGGGCAACCAGCTTGCCCGGGTGACGGGCGCCAGCACCAGCTGAGCAATGCGGTCGCCCCGGCGAATCTCGAAGGCCTCGCTGCCGTGGTTGATGACGATCACCTTCACTTCCCCGCGATAGTCCGAATCGATCGTACCCGGAGTATTGGGCACGGTGATCCCGTGCTTGAGCGCGAGGCCGGAACGCGGGCGGACCTGGATTTCGAAGCCCGGAGGAATGGCGACGGCGATACCGGTTGCGACGGCATGGCGCGCGCCGGGGGCCACACTCACCTCTTCGGCAGCAAGCACATCCATCCCGGCCGCTCCGTCCGTCGCATAGGCCGGCAGCTCCAGTCCCTCGAAATGCTCGAGGCGCTTGACCGGTATCGGGACGTTACCGGATGACTGCATTGATGATCCTTTCCACCAGAACGCGGGCGACTTCCTCCTTCGGCATTTCCTGCAGGCTTTCAACATCGCCATCGGAAACGATGTGGACAGTATTCGCCGCCCCGCCCATCACGTCGCCGGAAACATCGTTGGCGATGATCCAGTCGGCGCCCTTGCGTTTGCGTTTCTCCTTGGCGTGCTTGAGAATATTCTCGGTCTCGGCGGCGAAGCCGATCAGCAGCTCCGGTCGCCTCGTGTCACCGGCCAGGTCCGCAAGAATGTCCGGGTTCTCGGTCAGCACCAGCGCCGGCGGTGCCTCGCCGCGCTTCTTGATCTTTTCCTTGGCCAGTTCCTTGGGACGCCAGTCGGCCACGGCCGCCACCATCACCGCTACGTCGGCGGGCAGCGCGTGCTTTACGGCATCGGCCATGGCGCGGGCGTCTTCGACATCGACGCGCGTGACCCCCGGCGGCGTCGGCAGGTTCACCGGCCCGGCAACCAGCGTCACCCGCGCACCGGCCGCGGCCGCGGCCGCGGCAATGGCGAAGCCCTGCTTGCCCGACGAGCGATTGGCGATGTAGCGCACCGGGTCGATCGGTTCGTGGGTCGGCCCGGCCGTCACCAGCACATGCTTGCCATGAAGCGGAAGGTCTTCCGGATTCCCCTCATAGACGATCGGAGGTGTCTCGGCCGGAGTTTCCTCAAAAGGCTCCGGCGCTCCGACCTTGCCCGAGACCAGATGGTTGAGTGCTTCCGGATCGGTAGGCGGCGCGGCGCGCGCACTACCCTTCTGTGAAAGCAGCGGACTGTTCAGATTGAGCGGCGGCAGCTCTTCAGCCTGTGGCTCTTCTCCGGGAAGCGGCGCATCTCCGGGCGGAATGTACTCGCCGGAGAACTCCGATTCGTCGATCTGCGGCTCCTTGTCCTGATCGAGCGCGGGCTGCGGTCTGCGAATGATCATCGAGGCGGACAAGCCGCCAAGATCGCCATCCTCGGATTGCTCGACGACAGAGTCCATGCCCCCGATCCGGTAGGCCAGAACCGATCCGGCAGTATCCGGCTGTGGCAGCGCTGGCAGTTCGCCGGGATCGATGTTCAGCGCCCAGGCGATCTGGCCCCATACCTGGACGGGCTCCGGCAGACGCCCGGGCCCGAACTCGCCGCAAGCCATTTCGCCCTCGTCCGGCTCCATCACGAAGACGCCGGCCTCCCGCAGCTTCTCAACATTCTGCTTCGTCGCAGCGTGCTCCCACATGCGCACGTTCATCGCCGGCACCGCCATCACCGGCTTGTCGGTCGCAAGCAGCAATGTCGTCGCCAGATCGTCGGCGATGCCGGAAGCCATCTTGGCCAACAGGTTCGCGCTGGCCGGGCACACGACAATCAGATCGGCTTCTCGCGAAAGCTCGATATGGCCCATTTCGACTTCGTTCTTGAGGTCCCAGAGCGTGGTGTAGACGGGATTGCCGGACAGCGCCGCGAGCGACATGGGCGTGACGAATTGCGCGCCGCCTTCGGTAAGCACGCACGTCACGTCCCCACCGCCCTTCTTGATCATCCGCACGAGCTCGCAGGCTTTATAAGCGGCAATGCCGCCGCCCACGATGAGAAGCACGCGAGGGCCATCCCCGGATTCCGGGCCAGTAGTGGTTGGCGGACCATTCATGGTTGGCTTTTTTGCAACAGCGAAGGTTTACGTGCAATTACTTTGCCAATGCGGCGTTAACCATTGATCTGGCGAAGCGCGGCGCGAATGCAAGCCCCATGAACATGCCGGGCGCGATCATGGCGCCCCAGTAGAAGTTGTCGGGGCGGCCCGCAAGCATGAAGGCAAGCCCGTATCCCAGGAACAGGAAAGTGCCGAAAGTGCCCGCCGCAGAGCGCCATCCGGCCCAGCCGAACACCATCAGGATGATCGCCGGCCCTGCCAGCCAGTGAGGCAGGAACCGCAGGTTGCTCGAAAGCGCGACATTGGACAGCCAGCCGGAAAGCCCGCGCATCACCAGCCAGGGATCGGAAGGCCGGTCGCTGGGCAATACCTGTTCGGAAATTATCGAGAGATGGACCGCCAGCGCGGCAAGGAAGGCCACGGCAAGCGCCGTCCAGGCTGCCCCTTCCTTCCAGTCGCACCGCCAGAAGGCCATGGCACCCATCAGCAGGACAAAAGGCAGCGCATGCTCGCGTATCGCCACGGCCAGCGCGGCGACGGCCAGCGCCGCACCCCACTTGCCGGGCCGGTGCAGACCGAAGGAAAGGACAAGCAGCATTCCCGCCCAAAGCTCGTGCAACACGAAGTAGTAGCGGTTCAGCCCCAGCGAGACGCCGACGAACAGCAGCGCAATGGCGAACAGCTTGTTCTCGGACCCTCCCGGCTCTTCCCCCAGCCGTCGCCACCAGACCAGCAGCACCGCGATCATCAGCACGATCGCGACAACGATCTGTCCCGGCTCACCGAGCCAGGCGTCGATATAGGCAAGCGTCGGCAGGCGCACCGCCAGTCCGGGTCTTACCGGGTAATCGGCCCGTCGCTGCTCCTCGACGATGAAGTCGTAGTAGTTCTCGCCCTTCTGGATGCGCTCGATGGCTTTGTCGTACAGTGCGAGATCGTCGTCGCGCGGGCGCTCCTGCGCATCTTCCTCCGCGACAAGATTTTCGACGAAGGACTTGGTCTTCACCGTCGATTTTCCGGCGGTGATCGGCACCATCGCCGATGCGATCAGCACGAGGACGAGCGCCAGCAGCGCCAGACGCGCGCGAAAGGCAGGCCAATGGGCGAACCGGTCCCATCCCGGGGCCGCTTCGCCTGCTATCCCAGCAGTCCGCCCTGCACCACTGCCCATACCAACGCTCCCCCTGCAAGCGCCGCCATTATATAGCCCAGCCAATGGTTACTGCGGCGTTTACGCGCCCACATAAGCTCCACTTCGGGCAACGGCGCCTGCTCGGGCGCTCCGCCGCGAGGCGGGAACCTGTCCTCGATCCGCCGGATCAGGTCAGGCAGGCGCAGCAGCGTCCGCGTATCCTCTCGCAGACGGTCGGCGACGGCCGCCTCGGGGCCGAGTTCGTCGCGGATCCAGTTCTTCACGAAGGGCGCGGCGACATCCCACATGTTGATTTCGGGATGGAGCCCGGTAGCCAGCCCCTCCACCATAACCATCGTCTTCTGCAGCAGCAGAAGATGCGGCTGGGTCTGCATGTCGAAGTCGCGCGTGATGGCAAATAGCCCGTCGAGCATCTGGCCGACCGACAGCTCGCTCACCGGCTTGCCGCGCATCGGCTCGCCCACCGCGCGCAGCGCCGTCGCGAATTCCTCGACCGAATGGTAGGAGGGCACATACTGCGCCTCGAAATGGATCTCGGCGACGCGGCGGTAATTGCCGGTGGTCAGGCCATAGAGGATCTCGGCAAGCCATTGCCGCGCGCGCCGGTCGATCCGGCCCATGATGCCGAAATCGATGACGGCAATGGTGCCGTCCTCCTGCACGAAGAGATTGCCCTGGTGCATGTCGGCATGGAAGAAGCCGGCATCGATCGCCTGGCTGAGGAATGCGAGCACCAGCCTTCGCGCCAGTGCCGGCAGATCGTGCCCGGCTGCCTTCAGACCCGCGATGTCGCTGATCTTGATGCCGTCGATCCACTCGATGGTCAGCACGCTGCCGTTGGTGCGGTCCCAGTCGATCGCCGGCACGCGATAGCCTTCGTGGCTTCTCATAGCCTCGGCCAGTTCCGATGCCGAGGCCGCCTCCCGCCTGAGATCCAGTTCGCGAACCGTCCAGCGCTTGAAATTGGCTATCACCGCGCGCGGCCGCAGCCGCGCCGCCTCGTTGCCCAGCGCCTCGAGATGCGCGGCGGTCCATTCATAGGTCTCGATGTCGCGGGCGAATTTCTCGCGGATGCCGGGCCGCAGCACTTTCACCGCGACATCCTGCCCGTCCTTCGTCACGGCGCGATGGACCTGAGCGATCGAGGCCGAACCGACCGGCTCCGGCTCGATATGGGCAAACAGCGCTTCGGGCGGGTGTCCGAACGCGCCCTCCATCTCGCGCGTGATCGCGGCGAAGGGGACCGGCGGCAGGCTGTCCTGCAGAGTCAGGAGATTATGCGCAGCCTCCGTGCCGACAAGGTCGGGCCGCGTCGCCAGCGTCTGGCCAAGCTTGATCGCAGCGGGGCCGATCGCCTGAAAGGCGCCGGCGTAGTCCGGAACCCGGGGCTGGATCGTACCGAAGCGGGCAAGCCGGCACAGGCGCCTGACCGGCAGAGGCGTGTTGCGCCCCTGTTCGATCAGACGCAGCGCGCCATGGCGAGCCAGCACCCGCCCCCAGCGCAGCAGGCGGAAGATATGAGTGGCGGGCCGGGTCATACGAGCAAGCCGACGACCGTTTGCGCGGCGTCACACCGGCCTCCCCGCCTTCGGAGGGAATTTTCTCTCAAACCTTCCACCCCGAATGGATCGCGACCAGCCCGCCCAGGATCGGCTCGACCTTCGTATGGGCAAAGCCCGCCTGGCGGATCATCGCCTGAAATTCCGGCATGGGCGGGAAACGCCGGATGGACTCGATCAGGTAGCGGTAGGAATCCGCATCACCGGCGATGGCCTCGCCGATCTTCGGCACGATCTTGTGCGAATAGACGTCATAGGCTTCCCTGAAGCCCGGCCATTCGGTTGTCGAGAACTCCAGGCAGAAGAAGCGCCCGCCGAATCCGAGCACGCGGAATGCCTCGGCCAATGCCTTGTCGATACGGGTTACGTTCCGGATGCCGAAGGCGATGG
>JAGREL010000261.1 GCA_020446575.1 Novosphingobium sp.
GCTGGTCGAAGGCTTCTCTCGCGCCGGCGCTGTGCTGGAACGCGGACTTGTCGGCGCGATCCGGCGTGGCAGCCTCGGCTTTGACGACCTCAAGCGCGTTGCGCTGAACACGATCAACGAGATTGCTGCTCAGGCGGTACAGAACCTGTTTACAGGCTTGGGTGGCAGCGGCGGATTTGGGGAGCTTTTTGGCGGCGGCCTGCTCGGCTCGATCCTGGGTTTGCCTGGCAGGGCAACCGGTGGACAGGTTTCGCCCGGCCGCGGCTACCTCATAGGTGAGCGCGGCCCCGAGCTGTTCGTCCCCGCTTCCGCCGGCCGTGTCGAGACAATCTCCGGCGGCGTGTCCTCCAACACGGCGGCAGCGGGCGGCGCACGCGACGTGCGGGTTTCGATCAATGTCGTCTCTCCGCAGGAAACAGGCACGCCGCAATCGCTCCAGCGTTCGACCCGGCAAGTGGCAAGCGCCGTTCGCCGGGCGCTGACGGCTAACTGAAGGGAAAAGCGAAACCATGGCATTCTGGCTCGCTTCCAAACGCACAGGCCAGGCATCGGACTGGATCCAGCGTTTCGACCCGCGTTTCTGGACCGTCAATTTCCCGCGCCCGATGACGGCTTCGGTGATCGCGACGGCGCAAGACACGCTGCGCGTCGACACCGTGTTCCTGCGCGAGGCCGACCTGGCCGGGCTGATCTGGGAAAGCGAGGATCGTTTCGACCACCCGCTGCTCGCCTACAAGACGGACCGCGACTATTCGCACACGGTGTTGTCCTTTCGCTGGCGCTCGGAAGGAGTCATCCCGCTCGATGCGATCAACGGCCCGACGCTGACCATCGAGGGGCGCCAGGCGAACGGCGAAGCGCACACCTGGTATGTCCGCCTGTGGAACTACGCCGAGGGCAGCAACACCGAGGCGGATATCACGATCCGCTTTTCCGATCTCGACGGCGGATTCCTGCTCCCCAACGAAGCCGATCCCGTGTGGCCGGGCGATATCGACAGGATGTTCATCTCGCTCGTTGCGCCGGGATATGTCGGCGGAAGCGAGCTGGCACTGCCGGCAACGGCCAGTGGCTGGGTGGAACTGAGCCAGATCTCCTGCTCCGGCGACCGCGCCATGCTGGAAATCGGCGATGTCATCGTGCCGCCGCACGGCCTTTCAGTCGCGACCGGCTATGACGACGACGGCACCCAGACACCCGCGCGGCTGCTCCGCAATATCCGCCAGCTCGGCTATCGCGGCAGTATCGTCCACTACGTCGGGATGAGCCACTACTTCCATCTGGAGCACCTGTCCGGCAGTTACCTCGTGATGGACAGCGACTACCCGCTGTCCGCGCCGGCCCGCCAATGGCATCTCGCCTATTTCGAGGAATGCGCGCGTCTCGGCTTCTCGCCGATTGCCTCGCTTTCCTACGAAGTGCTGGACCAGCATTGTCCGGAGGAATGGAAGCAGCGAACCTATGAGGGCGATCCCGCGCTGACGGGCTGGGTACCGCCATCTTCGCTCCTTTCGCCGGCGAACGATGTCGCAATGGCCTGGTTGCAGGCGGCCGCCAGGGAATTCGCAGGACTGATGGTAACGGCCGGCGTCGCCGTGCGCTTCCAGGTCGGCGAACCCTGGTGGTGGATATTCCCGGACGGCAGGATCTGCCTTTACGACGATGCCGCAAGGGCGGCATTCGGCGGCGTCCCGCCGCCGATTCCCGACCTGCGCCAGCCACTCGACGCTTCGCAGCTCGACCTGCTCGACCAGGCCGGCGCCCTGCTCGCGGCATCGACGGCAGCGCTGGTGGACACGGTGCGAGAGGCTGCCTTGCCCGAGCAGGCCGAAGCACTTGTCCTGATCTTCCCGCCGACGCTGCTTGACCCCGACATGCCCGAAGCACGGCGCGCCGACCTGCCGGTCGGCTGGGCCTCGCCAGCCTTCGACCGCATTCAGCTGGAGGACTACGACTGGCTGACTGCCGGCGCCGATGCACTGCGCCGCGAAGCCTATGAAACGGTCAACCAGCGGCTCGGCTATCCGCCCGGAGAGCAGGACTATTTCGCCGGTTTCGTATTGCTCGCCGAAGACAGCGACCTGTGGCGACGGATCGATGCCGGCATCGACGAAGCCATGACGCGCGATCCGCACGAGATATTCGTCTGGGCGCTGCCTCAGGTCTGCCGCGACGGTTACGTGCGCCTCCCCGAAACACAGGAAAGCGATGACATGCAGGCTTTCGATGAAGTCCTCTATCCCCTTGCGCTTGGCCGGGATGCCACGATCGTACCGGAATTCTCGACCAGCGTTTCGGTCTCGGCATCCGGCTTCGAACGGCGCAACAGCCTGTGGTCCGATGCACGGCTGCGTTTCGATGTCGGGCCGGGCATTCGCTCCGAAGCCGAACTCGGCGTGCTGATCGAATTCTACCGCGCCCGCCGCGGCCCGGCGCGCGGGTTCCTGCTACGTGACCCATCGGACTTCAGTTCGAACGGCATGACCGACACGCCGGGCATGAGCGACCAGCTGCTGGGGACCGGCAATGGCACGACCGCAAGTTTTCCGCTGGCCAAGAATTACGGTGAGGAAGGCGCGCTCCAGACCAGACGCATCACCCGGCCCCGTTTCGACACGCTGCTGATCAGCGTCGGCGGCGTCGCCCAGCTCGGTAACTGGACGCTGGAAGATGGCGGCACCATCACTTTCGATGCAGCCCCCGCCGATGGTGAGGAAGTGCGCGCCGGCTTCCTGTTCGACGTGCCGGTACGCTTCGCGGAGGACCGGCTCGAAATCTCGGGCGCCGCCTTCGCCGCCGGCGAGGCGCCGAGCGTTCCCGTGGTCGAGATCAGGGAAGCGGCATGAGCAGGATCTGGTTCGCTTCCGAACTCGAAGCTGTCGCGACCTTCTGGCAGCTGCTGCGACGGGACGGTATCGCGCTCGGCTTCACCACTCACGACCATGACCTGTGGTTCGGCGGCCTACTGCATCGGGCGACGCCCGGCATGGTTCCTTCATCAATCCGCCGCTCCGCCGATTTCGAACCGGACAGCGCCGAAGTCCACGGCGCACTTACTCACGAGGCGATCAGTGCAAGCGACCTTGCCGAAGGACGCTTCGATGGGGCGCAGGTGCGCATCGGCCTGGTCGACTGGGAAACGGGCGAGCATGAAATCCTGTATCGGGGCGCTATCGGCAACGTGACCGAAGAGGACAGCCGCTTCACCGCCGAGCTCGTGTCGCGCAAGGCCGATCTGCTGCTCGATCCCGTCCCGCGCACCAGCCCCGCCTGCCGGGCAGTGTTCTGCGGACCGGGCTGCAATCTGAACGGCGTCGCCTACACCCATGAGGCAACGGTGGCCGCGATCGATTTCGACGCCAACGCCCTCATGCTCGACACGGCGGCAGCGCCCGGAGACCTCGTCGGCGGGCTCCTGCGCTGGCTGGAAGGTCCGCATGCCGGCACTGCAATGCGCATCTTGGCGGAAGCCGCCGGCGGCCTCGTGCTCGACACTCCGCTCGACGGATCACTGGCAGCGGGTCTTGGCGTCGTTGTCCGCGAAGGCTGCGACCACACGCTTGACACCTGCGCGACACGCTTTGCCAATGCGCTGAATTTCCAGGGCGAACCCTTCCTGCCCGGCAACGACCTGCTCACCCGTTACCCAACGCCGGTGCAATGAGCGGCGAGTCCCTGGCCGCGGCCGCCGAAGCGCTGGCCGGCACGCGCTTTCGCCTGCACGGCCGCGATCCGGAAACCGGGCTGGACTGTGTCGGCGTCCTCGCCGCCGCGCTCGCCGCGATCGGGCGGGCTGCACCGCTGCCCAATGGCTATGCCCTGCGTGCACGGAAGCTCGACGGGCTCGCCGCCGTGGCCCGGCACTGCGGCTTTGCAGACGCTGACGGACCGACAATGCCGGGCGACGTGCTCCTCGTCAGGACTGCGCCCTGCCAGTTCCACCTGATGATCGCGGTCGCGAAAGGCCGCTTCATCCATGCACACGCCGGATTGAAAAGGGTCGTCCTGCTCGACCGGCTCCCGGACTGGCCGATTTGCGGCCGCTGGCGACTGAACGACCAAATCTGAGGACGATCATGGCAACATTGTTATTGAGCGCGGTTGGCACGCTCGTCGGAGGTCCGGTCGGCGGCGCCATCGGCGCACTCGTCGGGCGTCAGGTCGACAGCGCCATCCTGGGCAGCGGAAGTCGGGAAGGTCCGCGGCTCAAGGAGCTGACCGCCACGACATCCAGCTACGGTTCGGCGCTACCGCGCCATTTCGGACAGATGCGAGTGCCCGGATCGATCATCTGGGCAACCGAGCTGGTCGAGCACAGCGAAACCCAGGGCGGCGGCAAGGGCCGGCCTTCGGTCACCAGCTATAACTACACTGCCTCCTTCGCCGTGGCGCTCGCCAGCCGTCCGATCCTGGATATCGGGCGCATCTGGGCGGACGGAAACCTGCTGCGCGGCGCGGCCGGCGACCTCAAGGCCGACGGCACTATGCGGATCTACACGGGCCATGGCGACCAGGACGCCGATCCGCTGATCGCAGAAATCGAGGGCGTCGACCGCTGCCCCGCCTATCGCGGGCTTGCCTATGCGGTGTTCGAGGACCTCGATCTGGGTGACTTCTTCAATCGCATTCCGGCACTGACTTTCGAAATCATCGCCGACAGCGGCTTTACGCTGCAGGACATGGTCGGCGAAGTGATCGACGATGCCGATGCGGATCTTGCCCTGGAAGGGATCAGCGGCTTTTCCATCGAAGGCTCGCTGGCCGAAACGCTGCGGCAGCTCGACCCCATGTTCCCGATGGACGCCGACGCCAACGGCGAACTGCTGACAATTGCCCGCGAACGCCTGCAAGCCGAGCCGATCGCCTTGCCGGAAGCGGCGATTTCGGTGGGCGACGGCGATTTCGGAGGCGCTGCGGGCTTTGCGCGCAAGCGCTCGCCGCGGCAGCCCCGCCCGCCCGAAGTGCTGCGCTATTACGACACCGGCCGCGACTATTTGCCGGGCCTGCAGCGGGCGCAGGGACGGGCGAGCCCCGGCCAGCCGCAGACAATCGAACTTCCCGCGGCAATGAGCGCGGCAAACGCGCGGGCGCTGGCGGAGACGACCGCTCGTCGTTCGGAATGGGGCCGGGATCGGCTTGCCTGGCGAACTTCCGAACTCGATCCTTCGGTAGCACCCGGCTCGATCGTCAATGTGCCGGACAAAACCGGACGCTGGCGGGTGGACGAATGGGAATGGCGCGAGACCGGCATCGAGCTGTCGCTCAGCCGAATCGTTCCGACAGGCGCCGATGCCCAGTCGTCCGCCCCTGTCGATCCCGGCCGCGTCAATCCGCCCGCGGACCTTGCGCCGCCGCCGACCGTTCTTGCCGCATTCGAACTGCCCTGGGACGGAGCCGGCGCAGGCGATACGCCCGCGACCTATGCCGCAGTTTCATCGACGGGGTCGAACTGGAGCGGCGCGGCGCTGTTCGTCGATCAGGGCGACGGCGGACTGCAATCCCTGGGCCCAAGCGGCAGGAACCGAAGCATCCTCGGCACAGCCCAGAACGCCCTGCCACCCGCAAACCCTCTCCTGTTCGACCGCACCTCGAATGTGACGGTCCAACTGATCGACGATCAGATGGAACTGGCCGATGCAACCGGCCGACAGCTCTCGCTTGGCGTCAACCGGGCCTTGTTGGGCGTGGAAATCATCCAGTTCGCGCGAGCGGTTCCGCTCGGCGGCGGCCAGTGGCGACTGGAAGCGCTGCTGCGCGGCCGGGGCGGCACCGAGACGGCAGCGGCGGAACACGTGAGCGGCGAACGCTTCTGCCTGCTCGACGCGCGTCCGGTCGCGCTCGACCCGGCTCTGATCGGTAGCGCTGCGGACACCACCATCGTTGCCTCCGGCAGAGGCGATCCTGACCCCGTGGTTTCCGCCATCGCGATGCAGGGGATTACCCTGCGCCCGCTGTCGCCGGTCCATCCGAATGTCGAGACCCTGACGGACGGATCGCTGGAAATGCGCTGGACGCGGCGGTCGCGCGGTGCCTGGCTGTGGCCCGACGGCGTCGACGCGCCGCTGCACGAGCAGGCGGAGCTCTACGAAGTCACTTACGGACCGGTCGATGCCCCGATTGCCATGTGGACCGTCAGCGAACCACAGCTGACCCTTGCTCCCGAGACTCTCTCGGACCTCGCAGCCGCACTTCCGGGAGGAGACCTGCAAGTCCGCCAGCAGGGCAGCTATGCCTTGTCTGAACCGCTTTACCTTACCTCGCTTCCCTGAACGTCATGACAATCGGAACCCATCATGAGTGATCCCTTCCTGTTCGATACTGCCAGCCCACGTTTCGGACTGCCCCTGCTGTTCGCGGGACAGTCTCAGAAAGAAGTCTTTGTCAACGAAGCACATTCCCTGGCCGACGCGTTGCTCCATTGCGCGATCGAGGGAGAAGCGACGGAACCGCCGGCAACGCCGGTCGAAGGCACCAGCTGGCTGGTCGGTTCTTCGGCAACCGGGGACTGGCAGGGAAACGACGGCATGATCGCATGCCGTCAAGCGGGCAATTGGCTGTTCGTGCCGCCAAGCGATGGAATGCGCGTGCTGAACCGCTCTACCGGCCAGGAAATGCGCTATTTCGGGGGCTGGCAGGCACCGGAAACTCCCGCAGATCCGGCAGGGGGAACGACGATAGACAGCGAAGCACGCACGGCGATCCTCGAACTCATCGCCGCGCTGAGGGAATCCGGCGTATTCACACAATCGTAGAAGGTGGCCGCAGCTAAGGAACCATTCGTCCCATTGTGCGTTGGATTTCCGTTCGCACAGGCCACAACCCCTCGAAATTGCGGCATTCTTGCAACAGGGGGGAACAAAGTGCGCTTGCGCGAATATTGCTTAGACGGTAGATGTAACTCACTCGGTGGCTCAAAATCTCTCAATAGGGGAAATATAATGCGAAAACTCGTGATTGGGATGGCGTTGGCTTCATCAGCTCTCGCCACGCCAGCCTTGGCGCGGGAAGATTCGTGGTACGTCGAACTCGATTTCGGCCCCATGATCGCGGAAGATTCGAAATTCAATAGCGTCGGTTCCATTCTCGACTCGGATTACGGCGTCGATGGCGGTGCCGCGATTGGCTACGATTTCGGTCCCTTCCGCCTCGAAACCGAAGCCAGCTATCGCACAGCCGATCATGACGGCCTTTCGACGCCACTTGGCGTGCGCCGCGATCCGGGTGGCGATGCCAACGTCCTGTCCTTTATGCTGAACGGGTTGCTCGATTTCGGCCCGGATAACGGTATTCAGGGCTTTGTCGGAGGTGGCGCGGGTGTCGGCCGTGTCAATTATGACATCAGCAATCTCGTCGATGACACCGACTCCGGTTTCGCCTGGCAGGTTATCGCCGGCGTGCGCGCACCGCTTACCGATCACTGGGATGTCGGCATCAAGTATCGTTTCTTCAATGTCGACGACGTCGATCTGGTGACTGGAACCGGTGAGCCGGTCAGCACCAAGTGGCGTTCGCACAGTGCGATGGGCAGCTTCATTTACAACTTCGGCGGTGCGGAAGCTCCGCCACCGCCCCCACCGCCGCCGCCTCCGCCGCCTCCCCCACCGCCTCCGCCGCCTCCGCCGCCGCAGGCCGTGTGCAACAAGGGGCCATACATCGTGTTCTTCGACTGGGATCAGTCGGACATCACGCCCGAGGCTGCTACCGTGCTCGACAGCGCCATCACCGCTTACGGCGATTGTGACAGCGTGCCGATCATGCTCGCCGGCCACACCGACCGTTCCGGCTCGGCCCGCTACAACATGGGTCTCGCTGAGCGCCGCAACGATTCGGTCAGGGGCTACCTCACCGCTCGCGGCATCGACGACGGTGCCATCACCAGCCAGGCGTTCGGTGAAAGCGAACCGCGCGTACCCACCGCAGACGGTGTGCGCGAGCCGCAGAACCGCCGTGTCGAGATCACTTACGGCCCGGGCTCGGGCATGTAAGCCTCACAACGCTTGTTCACCGAGAAAGGGGGTCGGAGAAATCCGGCCCCTTTTTCTTTGTGCCTACCCATGCAATGATCTTACGGGGTGCGGACCAACGATCCGGAGATCGATCCATGACCAGAACAATTGCTGCCTTGCTCCTGTCGGCAGGCGCCCTCTTGTCGTCCTGCACCACGACCAGCGAACCAGCAGACAGCAGTCTCGCAACCGCCGCCTTGCTGTCGGCAGACGGCTCGGCCAAGGGAACCGCCCGCCTTCACCTGATCGGCGATGCGGTGAACTTGACAGTCGATGCAAGCGGTTTGCCAGCGGGTCCGCACGGAACACATTTGCACACCACTGGCAATTGCACTCCGCCGGACTTCAAGAGCGCAGGCGGCCACCTCAATCCAGCGGGCCACCAGCATGGGCTCGAAAACCCTCAGGGCAGCCATCTGGGCGATTTGCCCAATATGACGATCGGAGAAGATGGTATGGGCTCGCTCACCATCCGTCTCCAAGGATCCTGGGCGGAACTTGAACCCATTCTGTTCGACAGCGACGGGACTGCCGTCGTGATCCACGCCGGCGCCGACGACTATTCCAGCCAGCCTTCCGGCGATGCCGGAGACCGGGTCGCCTGTGCGGTGATCGAGGCCCGCTGAACCGCGTCCCAATCCTCAGGAAAAACGGGACCACTTTCGGAAGACTGCGCTGAAGCTATCTTTCAGATTCGCGGACTGCGCTCTATCCTCCTGCCATTGCGCATGTCTTTGTCCCGAAACCG
>JAGREL010000262.1 GCA_020446575.1 Novosphingobium sp.
GAGGGGACCGACTGGTTCCAGCCGTCCAATCTCGAGATCACCGATCTGACGGTCGGCAATTCCGCGCACAACGTCATCCCGCCCAAGGCGAGCGCGCGGATCTCGATCCGCTTCAACGACCTGCACACCGGGGAAAGCCTTGCCCAGCGCATTGCCGAGATCGCCGAACGCCATGGCGGCACGGCGCACGCGGTGATTTCGGGGGAGGCGTTCCTGACCAAGCCCGGCAGCTTTTCCGAGATGGTGGCGAGCGCCGTCGAGGCGGAAACGGGCGTCGCGCCCGAGCTTTCGACCAGCGGCGGCACGTCGGATGCCCGCTTCCTCAAGGCGCTGTGTCCGGTGATAGAGGTGGGCCTGCCCAACGCCACCATGCACAAGCGCGACGAAGCCGCCGCGCTCGACGATCTGGAAACGCTTGCCCGGATCTATCGGCGGATCGCTGAAGCGGGGCTGGCTGTTTAAGCTTCAAGGGGAAACGCATGCTTCGTTTCTGGTTCAATGTCCCGCTCTGGCAGCGCGTTGTCGCGGCGCTCGTGCTGGGCGTCATCACCGGCATATTCCTTGGGCCCGAAGCGGAAAGCATCAAGTGGATCGGCGACTTCTTCATCAAGGCGATCAAGATGCTGGTCGTCCCGCTGATCTTCGTTTCCATCGTTGGCGGAGTCGCCTCGGTCGGCGACTTGCGCAAGCTTGGCGAAGTCGGCTGGAGGGCCGTTCTGTTGTTCGTGGTCACCGGACAGGCCGCTGTCTGGCTCGGCCTTGCCCTGGGGACGTTCTTCGCGCCCGGCGTGGGTGTCGATACCAGCGCGATCCAGCAGGGAACGATACCCGAGCCGAGCGAGACCTCCGCGGTCGACATGATCCTGTCGATCGTGCCCGAGAGCCCGATCCAGGTGATGGCCGATGCCCAGGTCCTGCCGCTGATCGTGTTCGCGCTGCTGATCGGCATCGGCACCGTCATGGCAGGGGAGGAGGGCGGCCCGGTCGTGCGCGTCTTCGACAGCGGCGCGGCGGTCATGCAGAAAGTCACGTTGATTGTGATGGAGCTGACGCCGTTCGGCGTATTCGCGCTGATGGCCTGGGTGGCGGGGACGCTGGGCCAGGACGCGCTCTTCGCGCTCGCCAAGCTGGTCGCACTCAATTATCTCGGCTGCCTGCTGATCATCGGCGTGATGTATGTTTCCATCATCCGGTTTCTGGCGAAGCTGCCGATCCATGATTTCTTCCGCGGTATCATCGATGCGATAGCGGTCGCCTATTCCACTGCATCTTCCAGCGCGACCCTGCCGGTGACTCTGCGCTGCACGCAGCGCAATCTGGGCGTGAGTCGTCCGACGTCCAGCTTCGTCGTTTCGCTGGGTGCGACGATCAACATGGACGGGACCGCGATGTATCTCGGCCTTGCCACCCTGTTCGGGGCACAGCTCTTCGGCATCGACCTGAGCTTTGGCGACTATGTGTTGGTGTCGGTGCTGGCCACTCTCGGGTCGGTCGGCGCGGCCGGCATTCCCGGCGCGGGACTGATCATGATGGCGCTGGTCTTCGGCGCGGTAGGCGTGCCGCTGGAAACGATCGCCTTTGTCGCCGGGGTGGACCGGATCATGGACATGATGCGCACGGCGACCAACGTCACCGGCGACGCGGCGGTTACGACCGCGGTTGCGGTCATGACCGACGGCATCGACCGCGAGGAAATGATCAGCGCGGACGACGTTTGAAACTGCCTAGCTGGAAGGCGTCTTACTTCTTCTCCAGCTTGACCGGCACGAACTTGCCGAGGCCACAACCGGCCCCGCGCTGCAAGTCTCCGCCGACGCGCTGCAGCACATAGATGATGTCGGTGTTGCACAGCTGGGAGAGAGAGGTCTCGTATGTGAAGGCGTCTTCCGATTTCAGGCTGTTGCAGCGATGGGGCAGGGTGTTGCGCCAGACCTTGCTGCCCGTTCCGATGAAATCTATGGTCCAGTCGTCGCGGATCCTCGTCGAGCTGATCTGGGTGATCGGGATGCAGCTCCTTGGCTCACCGACCACTTTCGCAGCAGGCGATACCGGCGGTCTTTGCGGAGGTTCCTGTGTGCATCCGGCAAGAGCAAACGGGGCCGATGCGGCGGCCAGGGCAAGGCGCATATTCATGACATCCTCCTTCAAGAGCGTGTCGTTGCAGTCTTCCGGCCGGTTTTCCCGGCCGGTTTTGCCCCCTTCTCCAGTATCTTCGCCTTGAAGCCGCACAAGTCAACCACCGGGCAGCGCCAGCATTCGGGCGTGCG
>JAGREL010000263.1 GCA_020446575.1 Novosphingobium sp.
TTGCGCGATGCCTATTCTGGTGGAGCGATACCGCCGTTGCGTGATTTTCTTGATCCGCTCGATGTGGACGGCGCCTATGCGGTTCAAGAGATCAACACGCGGTTCTGGGAAGCGCAGGGACGGCGGATCGTCGGCCGCAAGGCTGGCCTGACGGCCGAGGCGGTCCAGAAGCAGTTGGGCGTCGACCAGCCGGATTTCGGCGTGCTGTTCGAGGATATGCGCGTGGCTGATGGCGGCAGGCTCGATCCGTCGCGTGCGCTCCAGCCCAAGGCCGAGGCGGAGATCGCTTTTGTTCTCGGCAAGGATCTTCGAGATCCTCAGGTCACGCCCGAGATGGTCGCGGATGCCGTGACTTCGGTTCACGCCGCGATAGAGATCGTCGACAGCCGCATTGCCGACTGGAAGATCACCTTTGCCGATACCGTCGCCGACAATGGCTCGTCGGCCTTCTTCGTGCTGGCTGACGAAGGACTGCCGCTTGCCGGGCTCAACCTCGAAGGGGCGGCGATGGAGATGAAGATCAACGGGGAGACCGTCTCGACCGGCGTCGGCGCTGCGGCGCTTGGCAATCCGCTCAATGCCGCTGCCTGGCTCGCATCCACGCTCGCCGCGCGCGGCGAACCGCTGAGCGCGGGAGACATCGTGCTGGCCGGCGCGCTGGGTCCGATGGTCGCGCTTGCCTCCGGTGACCGGGTGCATGCCATCATCGGCGGTATCGGCGAAGCCAGCTTCACTTACGCCGGGAGCTGAACCTCATGTCCAAAACCAAAGTCGCGATCATCGGCTCGGGCAACATCGGCACAGACCTGATGATCAAGGTCATGCGTCTTTCCGACACTCTCGAGATGGGCGCCATGGTAGGCATCGATCCGGCGTCCGACGGGCTTGCACGAGCCGAACGCATGGGTGTCGCGATCACGGCCAGGGGTGTCGACGGGCTGATGGAAATGCCGGAATTCGCCGACATCGGTATTGTCTTCGACGCAACATCGGCCGGCGCCCACCAGCGCAACAGCGAGCTGATGCTGGCCGCAGGCAAGCGCATGATCGACCTGACACCGGCGGCCATAGGTCCTTTCACCATTCCCCCGGTCAATGGCGACGCGCATCTCGATGCGCCCAACGTCAACATGGTGACCTGCGGCGGCCAGGCGACGATCCCGATCGTCCATGCCGTGAATCGGGTTGCGAAGGTCCATTACGGCGAGATCGTCGCCTCGATCGCGTCGAAAAGCGCCGGCCCCGGCACGCGCGCCAATATCGACGAGTTCACCGAAACCACCAGCCAGGCGATCGTCGATGTCGGCGGAGCCACGCGCGGCAAGGCGATCATTGTCCTCAATCCGGCGGAGCCGCCGCTGATCATGCGCGACACGGTCTATTGCCTGTGCGAGGAGGCGGACCAGGAAGCGATCCGCCAGAGTGTCGAAGACATGGTCGCCGAAGTGCAGACCTATGTGCCGGGCTATCGCCTCAAGCAGGCGGTGCAGTTCGAGCACATCGGCTCCAACCGGCCCTTGCACATTCCGGAAATGGGCGGTGACTTCACCGGCCTTAAGGTATCGGTGTTCCTCGAAGTCGAAGGCGCCGCACACTACCTGCCCGCCTATGCCGGCAATCTCGACATCATGACTTCGGCAGCGCTCAGGACCGCCGAGAAGATCGCTGCCCGCATGCGTGAAGGAGCGGCGGCATGACCTTCGATCCGACAACGACCAAGCTCTACATCCAGGACGTGACGCTGCGCGACGGGATGCACGCGATCCGGCACCAGTACGGTATCGAGCATGTGAAGGACATCGCCCGTGCTCTCGATGCCGCCAAGGTCGATGCCATCGAAGTTGCCCATGGCGACGGGTTGCAGGGATCGAGCTTCAACTACGGCTTCGGAGCACACACCGACTGGGACTGGATTGCGGCGGTTGCCGAAGTGCTGGAACACAGTGTGCTGACGACGCTGCTGCTGCCCGGCATCGGCACGGTCCACGACCTCAAGCGCGCCTATGAGATGGGCGTCCGCTCGGTGCGCATCGCCACGCATTGCACCGAGGCGGATGTCAGCAAGCAGCATATCGAGGCCGCGCGCAATCTCGGGATGGATGTCTCGGGCTTCCTGATGATGAGCCATATGTCGGAGCCCGAGCCGCTCGCCCGGCAGGCCAAGCTGATGGAAGACTATGGCGCACACTGTGTCTACGTCACCGACAGCGGCGGCGCGATGAACATGGAAGAATATGCCGCACGGCTGCAGGCATATGATCGCGCGCTCAAGCCCGAAACGCAACGCGGCGTCCATGCACACCACAACCTCAGCCTCGGTGTCGCCAACTCGATCGTCGCGGTCCAGAACGGAGCGATCCGCGTGGATGCAAGTCTCGCCGGGATGGGCGCGGGCGCCGGCAATGCCCCGCTCGAAGTGTTCATTGCCGCTGCCGACCGATACGGCTGGAACCACGGCTGCGACCTCTATGCGCTGATGGACGCGGCAGAAGATCTTGTCCGTCCGCTACAGGACCGCCCCGTGCGCGTGGATCGCGAGACCCTGACGCTCGGCTACGCAGGCGTCTACTCCAGCTTCCTGCGCCACGCCGAGAAGGCCGCCGCCGATTACGGTCTCGACACACGCACCATCCTCGCCGAAGTCGGACGCCGCAAGATGGTCGGTGGACAGGAAGATATGATCGTCGATGTCGCGCTCGATCTGCTCAAGAAGTGAGTGCTGGGACCTGGCAGCCTACCGCCATGCATGGACATCGGTTTCGAACTCGAGGCTGTAGACGCCGCTGGCCGGGCAGGAGCAGCTGACATTCAAAGCCAATAAGATGGCGCACGCGCTTTGAGGTGCTTGGGGGCAGATCTGGGACAAGGAAGAGATGATGAGCGTTGCACAAGACGTGAAACCACAAGTTGATAGCGACCAGGTCCCTGCTTCTGAAACACCGCAAGTCTATACATTCGGCTGCGGAAGTCGGCGGAAGGACAGTCCCCGTGCGAGGGACAAGGCCGTTGTTGGCGGGAAAGGTGCCAACCTTGCGGAAATGGCAGGCATCGGACTGCCGGTGCCTCCGGGGCTAACGATCACGACCGAGGAATGTGTCCAATACCTGGTGCATGGCTCCGATTTTTCCGATTCCCTGCGAGCCGATGTGAACGAAGCGCTCGAGCAAATCGAACGTGCCGTGGGCAAGAAATTCGGAGACGATGACGACCCATTGCTTGTCTCGGTCCGGTCGGGCGCGCGCGTGTCGATGCCGGGGATGATGGACACGGTACTCAATCTGGGCCTCAACGACCGCACAGTGCTCGGCCTTGCCAAGACATCGGGCGATGCACGTTTTGCCTGGGATTCCTATCGCCGGTTCATCCAAATGTATGCGGACGTGGTGCTTGGTCTCGACCACCAGCTGTTCGAGGACGAACTCGAGATCGTCAAGGAAGACAACGGCTACGTGAACGATGTCGAACTTACCGCCGACGATTGGCGGAAGCTCGTCACGACTTACAAAGCGATCGTTGAGCGCGAGCTGGGCAAACCATTTCCGCAGGACGGCGAGGAACAGCTTTGGGGTGCAATCGCGGCTGTTTTCGATTCCTGGGATTCAGATCGCGCCAAAGTCTATCGCCGCCTCAACGACATTCCCTCGGACTGGGGCACCGCTGTCAATGTCCAGGCTATGGTCTTCGGCAACATGGGTGAAACCTCGGCCACAGGCGTCGCCTTCACCCGCGATCCGGCGACTGGTGAGAAGGCCTATTTTGGCGAATGGCTAGTCAATGCGCAGGGCGAGGATGTCGTCGCAGGGATTCGCACCCCGCAATATCTGACCAGGACCGCGCGTGTGGCGGCTGACGCGCAACTTTCCTCGATGGAGGAGGCCATGCCCGAGGCCTATGCCGAACTGGCCCAAGTGTTCGAACTGCTCGAACAGCATTACCGGGATATGCAGGATATCGAGTTCACCGTTGAGCGCGGTCATCTTTGGATTCTGCAGACCCGAACGGGCAAGCGAACGGCCAAGGCGGCACTTCGCATGGCGGTCGAAATGGTCGAGGAAGGGCTGATCGACGAGCAGGCGGCGATCAACCGTATTGATCCGATGGCGCTCGAACAGCTACTGCATCCAACACTCGATCCAGAGGCGCCGCGCGATGTCCTTGGGCGCGGTCTGCCCGCTTCACCCGGTGCGGCCTCAGGCAGGATCGTGCTTGATGCCGACACCGCCGAGAGACGCGCCGGGATGGGCGAAAACGTGATTCTGCTGCGTACCGAAACCAGTCCGGAGGATATTCACGGCATGCATGCAGCCAAGGGAATCCTGACGGCGCGGGGCGGCATGACCAGCCATGCGGCAGTCGTCGCGCGCGGCATGGGGCGCCCCTGCGTCTCGGGCGCCAAGGACGTGGAGATCGACCTGAAGGCGCGCACGTTGTGCATCGGTCAGCGCGAAATGAAGGAAGGCGATACAATCACGCTGGATGGCACTTCTGGAGACATCATCGCCGGCGAGGCGCCAACTATCGAGCCTGAACTTGCCGGCGATTTCGCGGTACTGATGGGTTGGGCCGACCGGCACCGCCGAATGGCCGTGCGCACCAATGCCGAAACGCCTGCGGATTGCCGCATGGCGCGCCGGTTTGGCGCAGAAGGCATCGGGCTGTGTCGCACCGAGCATATGTTCTTCGACACCACACGCATTCTGGCGGTACGACAGATGATTCTCGCCGAAAACGAGGCGAGCCGTCGCGCCGCTTTAGCCAAGCTGCTGCCTGAGCAGCGCTCCGACTTTCAAGAGATTTTCGAAGTGATGCGCGGACTTCCCATCACGATCCGCCTGCTCGATCCGCCGCTTCACGAATTCCTGCCCCACGCAGACGAGGACTTCACCGACCTCTCGGATGCGCTGGGTATCGGTGTCGAAACACTCAAGCGCCGTGCACAGGAGTTAGCCGAATTCAATCCGATGCTTGGGCACCGCGGCTGCCGGATCGGGATCACGTTTCCGGAAATCTACGAGATGCAGGTGCGTGCAATTTTCGAAGCGGCTTGCGACGTCGCCGCTGCGCATGGGGAAGCAATTGTTCCGGAAATCATGATTCCGCTGGTCGCAACGCGGCGTGAACTTGAAATCCTGCGATCCCTGGTCGACCGTGAGGCTGCAAATGTTTTCGCTGAAAAGGGTCGCACGCTGGAATACAAGGTCGGCACAATGATCGAGTTGCCGCGGGCAGCACTTATGGCGGACGAAATCGCGCAGGAAGCCAGTTTTTTCTCTTTCGGGACCAACGACCTTACCCAGACCACGCTAGGCTTGTCACGTGATGACGGGGGGCGTTTCCTCGGCGCCTATGTCGAAATGGACATTTTTCCGCGCGACCCCTTTGTCAGCCTCGACGTGGCCGGGGTCGGCCAGTTGCTGGAACTTGCAGCGGAGCGTGGCAGGGCCACTCGATCGGACATCAAGTTGGGAATTTGCGGCGAGCATGGCGGTGACCCGGCCAGCATCGGCTTTTGCG
The DNA here is from genome assembly GCA_020446575.1 of Novosphingobium sp. GTDB lineage: Bacteria > Pseudomonadota > Alphaproteobacteria > Sphingomonadales > Sphingomonadaceae > Novosphingobium. The sequence goes on from JAGREL010000263.1 coordinate 5,515, forward strand.
AAAGCATCGGCATGGACTATGTCAGCGCCTCACCTTTCCGGGTGCCAATCGCCAGGCTGGCTGCCGCGCAGGCAGCGTTAGTATAGCCAGACCGATCGCGCATACCTCGGAGCTTTGGAGAAGGTGCCAATGACCATTCTCCTTGATAATTGAAGCGGGCAGATTTTCTATGGATCGGATCCTGATCGCAGGTGCCGGCGCCTTGGGCAGCTTTTTCGCAGCCGTCCTCTCCCGTGCCGGCTTCGAATTGACCCTGCTTGCCCGAGAGCCACGCCTATCGCTGATCCGTTCGAAAGGCATCCTGTTCGAGCACGATGGCGTGCGTTCGAGACATGCGGTCCGGGCGCATGATGAACTCGCCATGACGCCGGCCCCCGACCTGGTCCTGCTGTGTACGAAGACGATCGATCTGCCGGCCATGCTCGACAAGCTTGCCCCGCTTGCAAAGATAGATTGCGTGTTCGTGACTGTCCAGAACGGTGTCGAGGCTCATGACCTGGTGGCAGCTCGCTTCCCCGAGGCACCGGTAATAGCGGCCCGGGTGCATGGGTTTTTCGAGTTGGCTGATGGGGTGGTCCGGCATGTCGGCGTCAAGCCCTCGCTCGTCTATGGTCATGCCGCCGGACCAAGCCAGGGGCATGCAGATCGGTTTTCGGTTGTCCTGACCGCAGCGGGAATTGCTAACAGGCATTCCGATACGATCATGTGCGATTTGTGGGCAAAGATGCTCCTCGCCAGTTCCATCGGGGCCGTTGGTGCTGCGCTCGGTGTGCCTGCGGGTAAACTATGTGAACACCAAACAGGGTTGGAGCTCCTAACCGGCGTGATGCGGGAGGTTCATACGCTTGCTTTGCGCAAGGGGATCGGCCTTCCCGACGACTGTGTCGAGCGTACGCTCGAATTCGTTGCCGGCTTTCCGCCAGCGGCATCGAGTTCGATGCAGCGCGATCTGGAATGCGGGGAGCCATCGGAATACGATTCCCTGGCGGAAGCCATCATTCGCATGGCTGCACATAGCGGCATCGACGTGCCAGTTCATCACCGCATCGATGCAATGATCCGGAAACGCGGGTTGTTGCCCGCAATCTAGGGCAGCTTCGGCATTTGCCTTGTGTTCGGCGCGCCGGGAATGAACTGGTCGGACTTGCCGTCGCGGACGTTTTCGAAGGATTCCAGCGCAATTCCGTCGACGTAGTAGAGTTCCGTGTAGCACCCGACCTGCTTGCGGGTGAAGCCGCCCCCCTAACACGCCAATCACAAGACTCGCGCACTTGCCGGTAGACCGGGCTTCGAGCGTCCCAAGGATAACTGCTCGCTGTGTGGACACATCAAACTCGTGATCCGCAAGAAGGCTCGGTAGGGCTCTGTTACGATGCCAAGGCGCGCACCGCATCGATCAGCTGATCGATGCGAGCGGAGTCCTTCCCAAGTCTGGCTATGGCATTGGACCTGTCCGCTTCGTCCATGGAACCGATGGTCAGCGCGATGACGCTGGCATCTTCCATTATCATACCGATCCGGGTGCACAGGCGAGCAATCAGTTCAGCGGTGTCGTCTTCCATGCCCACACACAGGCCTTGCTTCACCAGGAAGTCCACGGCCAGCTTTTCGCAAAAGCCATATATTCCATTCGACTTCGTTGGAAACTTGAGCATTGCTGTCATCACTGAATCGCAACCGGCCCGACCGGCTGCCGCCCCGACAACCAATGAGTTGCGGGGCCTTGGGTGGTGGGAGCGCCGCAGTGTCGCTCCGCAATGAGGAGTCCACCCATGACAAAGAACTTCCGACTTAACGACCTCCAGCTGGTCCTGCTCTCCAATGCTGCGTCGCGCGACAATGGCAGCCTGCTGCCCCTGCCAGAAAGTTGCGCCCAGGACGTGACTCGCATCCGCAAGGCCGTGGGCTCACTTCTGCGCCGCGGTCTGGTGGAGGAAATTGCGACCGTCGACCGGAACCTCTGCTGGCGCGAGGAGGATCAGGACTACATCGGCCTGTTTATTACCGATGTCGGCCGCAGCGCCATCGGCGTGAATGAGGAGCAGAGCGATGCAGTCGATGCAGCTATCGCGACGCCCGACACCAGTGAACAGGCAGCAACGACGAAGACTGCCTCGCCTCGTGCCGGCAGCAAGATCGGAACGGTTATTGCACTGCTCGAACGCAAGGAGGGTGCAACGCTCGACGAGATGGTCGCAGCCACCGGCTGGCTGCCGCACACGACCCGGGCCGCCCTCACCGGCCTGCGCAAGAAAGGCCACACCATCGAGAAGACCAGGCGCGGTGACGTGACCTGCTACCGCATCACGGCGGAGAGTTGATCGTGACGAATCTCAACGATCAGTTGCGCGAGATTGCGGAAATGGACAAGGCAGGTCTCAGGGACTGGTGGGCTAAGCTCACCGGTCGCCCGGTGCCCAAGGTCAGCACCGCTATGCTGCGCCTTGCGGTCGGGTATGAGCTGCAGGCCAAGGCGCTCGGTGGCCTCTCGCGCAAGGCAAGGCGCCAGCTCGAAAGCGGCGGCGGGGAGAAGACAGTCTCGAAGGACATCCGCCCCGGCATGCGGCTTGCCCGCGAGCATGGCGGCATCATGCATGTGGTCACCATCGGCGACAATGGCGAGATTGTCTGGAACGATCGCGAATGGCGTAGCCTGAGCGAGGTCGCCCGCGCCATTACCGGCACCCGCTGGTCCGGTCCTGCCTTCTTCGGATTGAGGAGGGCAGCATGACCAGGATCGGTGTCACCGAGCGACAGGCTGCGGTACTCACGGCCATTGAGGACGAGGTCGCTTCAGGGCGGCCATCCCCCAACACCGTGGAGCTGGCCAGAGCCACCGGTTACAGCACTGGCGAGATTGCCCGTATTCTCGATGCTCTCGAATATATGGGGTTCATCACCCGCATTCCGAACCGCAGGCGCAATATCCGCCTGTGCTCGCCATCGGTGAGAATGGCGCCCGACGATCACCTGATCGCGGAGCTCACCCGGCGCGGCTATCTCGTGCGCAAGGGGCTGGACCAATGAGCAAGGTCCGCTGCGCCATCTATACCCGCAAGTCGAGCGAGGAAGGTCTCGAACAGGACTTCAACTCGCTCGATGCCCAGCGCGAGGCCTGTGCTGCCTATATCCTGAGCCAGGCATCCGAAGGCTGGTCACTGCTTCCCGAGCACTACGATGATGGTGGGCTATCAGGCGGAACACTGGAGCGCCCTGCCCTCAAGCGGCTGCTTGCCGATATCGAGGCAGGCAAGATCGACATCGTGGTCGTCTACAAGGTGGACCGGCTCACCCGCTCGCTGCTCG
>JAGREL010000264.1 GCA_020446575.1 Novosphingobium sp.
CGATCCACTCGCGGGCGCGGCGCTGGGCTTCGGCGATTTCGCGGGCAGTCATTTCCTCGGAGACATCGGCGCGGCACAACTGGGCCTGTTCATGGCCGGAAACCGCGGCAAGGTTGAACCATTTGTGGGCTTCGATCAGGTCGCATTGCGCGCCCTGGCTTCCGGTTGAAAACGCAACGCCCAGGTCAAAATAGGCGGAGATATCTCCCCTCGCGGCGGCGGCAAGGCAACCTGCCACCAGCATGTCGACATCGCTCTCGTTGGCTTTCCTGTCACCATCGATCCTGGCTGTACCCATACGTCTGTACCCCAGTTGGGACGGACCCCTGTTGCCCGTCTCCTTTGGACGTCAAGCTGGCCGGTTATGGTCAACAAATCGTTAACGCCGCTGCGAAAAATTTTTCGACACACCCTCTGATGCGCGGTTCTCCCCGACCTGATCTAAAATTCATGGGCGACAGGCCGTATTGCCGCTTGTGCGGGTCCATGCCCGCAACTATAGGCGCGGCGAACCTTGGCTCGCGGTGGGTTACTGGAAAAGTCCGGAACCGCAGGACATCGAGCGGTCCAGGGAGGAGCGATGCGGAGAAGTTCATGGCAGCGGTCCATGCGGACGATATCGATGTGCTGGCCAAGGCCAAGCGATCGCTTGGCGGGGATTACATTCCCAGCGAAGACGAACCCTATATGTGCGAAGCACAATGCGACTACTTCCGGCGCCTGCTGTTTGCCTGGAAGAGATCGATACTCGATGCTTCGGCAGGCACGCTCCAGCAGCTTCAGGACGGCCCCATTCGCGAGCCCGACCTGAACGACCGGGCCTCGAGCGAAACCGACTGGGGCATCGAGCTGAGAACCCGCGACCGGCAACGCAAGCTGATCGCCAAGATCGATTCCGCGCTGCGCCGGATTGACGAAGGGGAATACGGTTTTTGCGAGGTGACGGGAGAACCGATCGGGCTGGGCCGTCTGATAGCTCGGCCGATCGCCACAATGACCGTCGAGGCGCAAGAAGCCCACGAGCGCCGCGAAAAGGTTTCGCGCGACGATTAGCCGAATGATTGCAGAGGCTTGATCGGATGTTAAGCCTTTATTTGCCCTTTTGAATTATCAGCTTGAGCTAACGCTGCTGCAACTGAGCGCCGCAGCGGGACCGCGTTTGGAAATGCAGAGTCCAGCAAGGTACCAGGCGAGACGATGAACGGGAACGAAAACAGGCAAATCGGCCGGGACAGCCTGTTCCTCATGGCCGATTTGCGCGTTGACGGGCTCGACAGCGGACACCGTATCAAGGTCCGCAATCTCTCTTCAGGCGGCATGATGGGCGAAGGCCCGGTCCGCGTCACGCGCGGAGCCCCGGTTTCGGTGAACATTCGCAATGTCGGCTGGGTCGAGGGCAGTATCGCGTGGGTCCAGGACAACCGCTTTGGTGTAGCCTTCTGCGACGAGATCGATCCCAAGCTCGCCCGTGCTCGGGTCGGCGAAGGGGTGCATACGCCCCGTTTTACCAAGCCTCCGCTGCCAAGCGACGCTTCGGGCGCGCAACTGCGCAAGATATGATCGCGAGGCGATAGCCTGCAATCCAGCCGTTTCTGATCGTGAACCGGCCCCGGCGCTTCCACTTTCGCGCGGCAGGGTCTAGGTCCGGTAGCGATGCGCGATCGCCTGTACATGGCCCGAACGACACTTGCAGTGCTAAGCGCGGCCCTGCTCGCCGCTTGCGGCAAGGGTGACGATTCGACCCTGAACGTCGTGGCAGTCGGGTGGACCGATGCTCCCTTCGAGAAGGGCGTCTATCTTTCGCCGCCCGCACAGCAGATCCGTGCCGCAACCGTCGAAGGCCTGGTCGGTCTGGACGGGCAGGGGCGCGTGATCCCTGCCCTTGCCGACCGCTGGATCGTGACCGAGGACGGACAGAGCTACATCTTTCGGTTGCGTGACGGTACATGGCTGGACGGCGAGCGAATCACGGCACAAGGCGCCCGGGCCGCGCTACGCCGGGTAATAAGGTCCCTGCGGGGCAGCTCCCTGGGGCTCGATCTTGCCGGGATCGACGACATTCGGGTGATGGCCGCGCGTGTGATCGAAATTCGCCTGGCGCAGCCGATGCCCGATCTTCTGCAATTGCTCGCACAGCCCGAACTCGGCCTTCGCCATGGTGGGGAAGGGGCAGGGCCGATGCGAATGGAGCGCGAAGGCGCTATCGCCATTCTCACGCCGATTGCGCCGGGGGACCGGGGTTTGCCGGAAATGGCCGATTGGCAGGACCGGATCCGTACAATCCGTTTCACTGCCCTGCCGGCAGAACAAGCCGTTGAGCGCTTTAACCGCGGTGAAATCGATTTGGTGCTGGGCGGTCAGATTCAGGATTTTCCCTATACGGGTTCGGTGGGGATTCTCAGGGGGACGATCAAGGTCGATCCGGTGGTCGGCCTCTTTGGGCTATCCGTGGCGAACGACAAGGGCTTCCTCGCCGCTCCTGAAAATCGCGAGGCGATTGCCATGGCGATCGATCGCAGAAAGCTCATAGATCCGTTCAGCCTGTCCGGCTGGACGCCGACAACGCGGCTGGTGTCACCCGGCCTTGAAGGTGATCTGGGCACGATCGGCGAGCGCTGGGAGGAACTGAGCATGGACGAGCGTCGTGCGCTCGCCACTGCGCGCGTGACCCGCTGGCGCGAAGGCCAGGAAGACAATCCCCCCGTGCGCTTGCGTATTGCGCTTCCGCAAGGGCCCGGTTCGGAACTGCTCTTTCAAGAGCTGTCCGAGGACCTGGGGCAGGTGGGCATAGAGACGGTACTGCTGGCCGAAGGCACCGACGTGGATTTGCGCCTGGTCGATGATATCGCCCGTTATCCCCGCGCTGTCTGGTTTCTCAACCGGCTGAATTGCCAGGCCCGGCGAGGCCTCTGCGAGCCGGAAGCGGACAGGCTGGTCACCGAATCCCGTGCCGCCGAAGACCCGGCCGAGCGGGCGGCACTGATTGCCGAGGCCGAAGCGGAACTGACCACCGCGAATGTCTTCATTCCGTTCGGCGCACCCATTCGCTGGTCGCTCGTGCGCGGGGATGTCCTTGGCTTCGCAGCGAACCGCTGGGGCTGGCATCCCTTGATGCCGATGGCAGTGCGCCCCAGATAGAAGGTCCGGGATCGGAACAAAGGAGCCAAACCTGATGGCAGAACAGGCTACGCTGCACCGTATGACGAGCGAACTTCCCCTGGGCCGCGATGCGGCATCGATACGGCGGCGGATCGAGGCGCTCGAAGCGCTGCTGGAGCGCGCCTTCGTTATCCCGGGGCTCAATCGCCCGGTGGGTCTCGATGCGATTGCCGGGCTCGTTCCCGTCGCAGGCGATTTCGTTGCAGCCGCGTTAGGGCTCTACATCGTCTGGGAAGCGCGCAATCTGGGCATGCCGAAATGGCAGCTGGCACGGATGCTGGGCCACGTCGGTTTCGACGCGCTGCTCGGCTCGGTTCCGGTTGCGGGCGACCTGTTTGACTTCGTCTACCGCTCGAACAGCAGGAACCTGCGCATCATCCGCAAGCATCTCGACCGGCACCATCCGGAAACCACGATCCTGGAAGGCTAGATTTTCCACTAACGCGGATGCGGCAGTGGCCCTATGATGGCGCGATGAGAAGGGCGATTGCTCTTTTGGCTTCGGCAGTGCTTGCCTCTTGCGGTCCTGGGGAGAACGATCCCGGGCCGGGTGGCGTGACGGTCGGGGAAGCGCGCGCGCTCGATGAAGCGGCGGAAATGATCGAACAGCGCCGCCTGCCGCCCGAAGCCTTGCCGACTCCGCAGTCCTTGCCTTCCGATATCGCGACGGCACCGCCCTCCCAATGATGCTGGCCGGCAAGGTCGTTGCCGTAACCGGCGCAGGTCGGGGCATCGGCCGTGCCATTGCCATGCTCTGCGCCAGCGAGGGTGCGGCCGTGGTCGTCAACGATCCCGGCGTCGCTCAGGACGGCGGCGGTGGGGACAGCAGGCCTGCTGAAGAGACGGTCGCCGACATATGCGCTGTCGGCGGCTCGGCCTTTGCCAATCTTGCCAGCGTGACCGATCCCGCAGGCGCCGAATCGATTGTCGCCGATGCCGTGCGGGAGTTCGGGCGGATCGACGCGGTGGTGAACAATGCCGGCATCCTGCGAGATGCGATCTGGCACAAGCTGAGCCACGAAGACTGGCGGGCAGTGATCGACGTCCATCTGAACGGGGCGTTCAATGTCTCGAAGGCCGCTACACCCCACTTCCGCGAGCAGCAGTCGGGCAGCTTCGTCCATTTCACGTCGGGCAGCGGACTTGTCGGCAATATCGGCCAGGCGAATTACGCGGCGGCCAAGCTCGGCATCGTCGGCCTGTCGCAGTCGATTGCGCTCGACATGGCGCGCTATGGCGTGCGTTCGAACTGCATTGCGCCGGTCGCTTTCACCCGGATGATCGAGAATCTGACGCAGGGCGCGTCGCCGGACGATCCGGGCATCGCGAAGATGCGCGCCAACAGCGCCGACAAGGTCGCGCCGCTTGCCGCATTTCTCGCCAGCGACGCGGCCGCAGGTATCAGCAACCAGATCTTCGGCGTGTGTGGAAACGAAATCACTCTGTTTTCCAAGCCACGCCCGGTCCGCTCGATGGTCAAGGACGAGGGCTGGACGGCGCAATCGATCGCCGATGAGCTGGTCCAAGCGTTCGATCCGGATTTCGCCCGCGCCGACGAAGTGGCGGCCGATGTGATTCCCTCGCGGAAGGCCTAATCCAGCCTCACTTTCCCTCTCCCCGCCTTCACCGCGCCGCGCCGTTTCTTGCCTTGCAGGCGCTGCTCCTTGCCGACCCGGTTCAATCGGCTCTTCGCGCGCTTTTGCGGCAGCTTCTGCGCTTCCGTGATCAGTGCGGCGAGCCGTTCGCGCGCATCGGTGCGGTTGGCTTCCTGCGTGCGGAACCGGCGAGCGGTGATAACAAGCTCACCCTTTGCAGTCATGCGGCTGCCGGCCAGCTGTTTCAGCCGCTGGAACACCGGAAGTTCCAGCCGCAGGGAGAAGACGTCGAGCCTAAGCTGCACGGCGGTTGCCACCTTGTTGACATTCTGGCCGCCCGGCCCGGCAGCGGCGATGAAGCTCTCGCTGGCAAGCGAGAGCGCGCGTTCGACGGGATCGTCGCTGCTCAAGCCACTGCCGCGGCAATGCGGCGCAGCGCTTCTTCCAGCCTGGCCTCGTCGGCGGCAAAGCTGATGCGAAAGCCGTCGCGTCCTCCGAAGGCCGACGCCTGGACCACCGCGACGCCATGGTCGAGCAGATGCATGGCGAGCGCGCCGTCGTCGCCGAAGCGGCTCATCAACGGGGCGGCATCGACCATGCAATAGAACGCACCGTCCGGCACTGGCGTCGACAGGCCGGGAATGGCGTTGATCGCCGATACCACGAGTTCACGCCGCGCGCGGAAGCGCTCGCGCCAGTCGGCAAGGAATTCCTGCGGGCCCTCGAATGCGGCAACTGCAGCCGCCTGGCTGATCGAGCAGGGATTGCCCGAGCTGTGCGATTGCAGCTT
>JAGREL010000265.1 GCA_020446575.1 Novosphingobium sp.
CCAGATCGCGGAAGTGCTGATCGGCAAGGCTGGAGACCATTCAGGCTGAGGAAAAATTAGGCAGTCGCTTAATCTTCGCCGTTGGCCGATTGGACGTCGCCATCAGAACGGATAGTAATTCCCCTGGAACTCCGGGGAAATTAATAGTTTTATCTGTTATTCAATTAGTTATGCACACGCGCTCCAAGCACGTAACGCCTATAGAGGATTCACGACGACTGCCGATTGAATTTAAGCGATTGCATGAATCACAAACCGCTCTAGGCTCTGTGCTTGATGCTTGAATCCCACGCGCGGGAAGCGGCTCGTAAATCATAGAATAAACAAGAGGATGCGATCATGGATGCACCGGTGAAGGAACTGGACACAGGCTCGGCAGTTGACCGACTCGTCGGCCTGATCGAAACCGAAAACCCCTTCGAGGCACCCTACTCCGAAATTCTCCCGAAACAGCTCGAGGCTATCAACGAGCGGTTCCAGGATCGTGTCGAGAAGATCAAGCTGCTGCAGAATCGGGCGGAGACCGGCGGCATCACCGAGGTGCGCAGCATGGCCGATGTGGTGCCGCTGCTGTTCGCGCACACCGCCTACAAGAGCTATCCCGAAAGCTGGCTGATGGATCAGAAGTGGGACCGTCTGGGCCGCTGGCTGGACACCGTTTCGACCAATCGTGTCGAGAAGATGGAAACGAGCGACCTAAAGGGGCTCGACGACTGGCTCGAACGGCTCGAGGAACATGGGCATTACGTGTCCTGCTCCAGCGGGACGACCGGCAAATGCGCAATGATGAACGCCACGAAGGCGGACCTTGAGTTCTGCGGCCAGAGCCTGCTGCATGTCATCAGGTGGTCGGGGCTTGCACCCAATCATGACCGGCGGATGATCAACATGGGGCAGGTTGCGAAGACGCCGCGGAACATGGCCACGGGCGCACCGATGCGCGAAGCTTTCAGCATGCCGGACGTCGATCCCTTCAGCCCGGACGTTCCGCCGATCACGATCGGCGGAATCACCGACATGGTGATCATGCGCAAGAGGATCGCCGACGGCACCGCGACGCCGCAGGAGATCGCCAACTACGAAGCCGAGGCAAAGGCGCGCGAGGAAATCGTCAAATCCTGCGTCGAGCAGTCCGCGAACGCGCTGATCGAAAGCCGGCACTTGCCGCTGCACATCATGGGTCTTTACGGCCCGCTGTTTCAGGTGGCTGAGCTGGTCCGCTCGAAGGGCTACAGCGGGAAGGACTTCCAGGAAAACACCGCCTTCATCAGCGGCGGCCTGAAGCGAGCGCAGCTGCCTGAAGACTACCAGGAATTCATCTTCGGCACCTTCAACCTGACCCGTGAGCGCATGTGCCACGCCTATGGCATGCAGGAGCTCAACACCACGGCGCCGCGGTGTTCGGAAGGGCGCTATCACATGGCACCGTGGGTCATGCTGCTGCTGCTCGACGAGTCGGGCGATGCGCTGATCGAGCCTCCCGCCACCGGCGAAGTCGAGGGCCGCGCGGCCTTCTTCGATCTGTCGCTCGACGGCCGCTGGGGCGGTGTCATTTCCGGCGACAAGGTGCGCGCCACCTGGGAGCCATGCGCTTGCGGCAATTTCAGCCCGTCGATCGATCCGAATATCCAGCGCTATGCGGACATGGCGAGCGGCGACAAGATCGCCTGTTCGGGAACGATCGACGCCTATGTGCGCGGCGTGACCTGAGTTCCCGGCCAGCGCCAACGGAAGGGACAGCATGAAACCGGAGCGCAAGAGCGGCGAGGAAAGCGGCAGCACACGCGATGCGATCCTCGACGCGACCGAGGCTATCATGGTCGAGGAGGGCTATTCGGCCGTGACATCGCGCCGGGTCGCCGAACGCGCCGGACTGAAGTCGCAGCTCGTCCATTACTATTTCCGGACGATGGATGAGCTGTTCGTGACCGCCTACGAGAGGTCGGAGAAGGAATTCCTGCAGCGTCACCTGCAAGCGGTGAGTTCGCAAAACCCGATCCGAGCCCTTTGGGATCTTGCCATCCATCCGAAGCGGACACGGCTCTCGCAGGAACTGATTGCGCTATCCCATCACCGAAAATCGATGCGCAGCATCACGGCGCGGGTCCTGGAGCAGACCCACGCCATCAACACCGCCTTCATCGGCAAATATCTGCAGGAAGCCGGCGTCGATCCCGACGAATTTCCGCCGGTCGTGGTTTCCCACATCATCAACGGCCTGTCGCGGGGCCTCATAAACGAAGAGGCCGTGGGGGTGTCACAGGGACATTCGGAACTCCGGGCCTTTGCCGAGTGCTGGATCAGCAAGCTCGAAGCCGCGCACGGACAAGCCCATGCCAGCGGAGACAAAGCGGAAATAGACGCGCCAGCTTCAGCCTGATCCGGAAATCACCCGAGCCGGAAGTGGGATGCCCACTCCGTTCAGTCCACCAGGCGATACTGCTCCTGGCCGCCCGGCATGCCATCCTTGGCGCTGCCATCCAGCGCGGGGGATTCGTCGCGGCGCGAATTGGCGGCGTCCGCGATCAGGCGATCCTGCTCTTCGGCAGGAATCCGTTCCCAGCCGTCGCGGGTAAGGCGCTCGATCGGGCGGTAGCGCACCTTGTACTGCATGCGCGAGGAACCCTCTACCCAATAGCCGAGATAGACATAGGGCAGGCTCATCTCGGTCGCGCGGCGGATGTGATCGAGAATGATGTAATTGCCGAGGCCCGACCGGCTTTCGTGGTCGGGATCGTAGAAGCTGTAGATCATCGACAGGCCATCGCCCTGCCGGTCTGTCAGGCAGGCGCCGACCAGCCGGCCCGGTGTGACGCCGTCCTCAGAAGGCTCGCGATATTCGATGACCCAGCTGGTGACGGGCGTGTGCTCGACCATGTCCGCGAAATCGACGTCGTCCATCGTCGTCATCCCTCCGCCGGGATGGCGCGCGCCGAGGTAGCGCTGAAGCAGATCGAACTGTTCGGTTGTCGACCAGGGCTGGCAAATGGTGGCGACAAGATCGCTGTTGCGCCTGAGGTTCCGCTTCTGGGTGGAGGACGGAGCAAACTGGCCGGCGACGACGCGAACCGAAACGCAGGCCGCGCAGCCGATGCAGGACGGACGGTAGGCGACGGTCTGGCTGCGGCGGAAACCGATCCGGCCAAGCGCATCGTTCAACGAATCCGCATGCGGCCCCTTAAGCTCGGTGAACACCTTGCGTTCGGCCTTGCCCGGCAGATACGGGCACGGCGCTGGGCTGGTTACGAAAAACCGGGGAAAGCGTACGGGTGCTGTCACGGGCGTTTCGCGTCCTCTTCGTAGCGCGCGCAAGATCCTTGGGTTCACGCGCGACTATGCATGCCCCGGCGGCGCGTTGAAAGTCTTTTAACCAAGAATTGCGGTTAATGGAGACTTATTTTGCACAGCCGTGTGACCGTGGCGGAGATTGTCCCGCGTTGAGGCAGTGGCCAGAGCCTCAGTTAAGTTCGACCTGGCTGACTTCGTAGCCTTCGGCCCTGAGGGCAGCGACCAGCGCGTCGAGCTGCTCCTTGTCGCGTGCCTCGCACTCGATGTCGGTGACCAGTCCCTTTGCCGGCAGATGCGTAAAAATCCTCTGGTGCCAGACCTCTATGATGTTGACGTTGTGGGTGTCGAACACCTTGGCGACCTTGAACAGCGAGCCGGGCCGGTCCTGCATGTAGAGCCGCAGCCGCGCCAGCCGGCCCGAGCGCGCAAGATCGCGCAGCAGCACATTCGCGAGCAGGCGCGGATCGATATTGCCGCCCGACAGGACGATGCCGACCTTGCGGCCCTGGAACAGGTGAGGATGGGCGAGAACGGAAGCAAGCCCCGCTGCCCCGGCGCCTTCCACCACGGTCTTTTCGATCTGCAGCAGCAGCGCGAGCGCGCTTTCGAGCTGCGATTCGCTCACCAGCACGAAATCGTCGAGCAGGCCCTGCAACACTTTCGAAGTGAAATGGCCAGGCTCGAACACGGCGATGCCTTCGGCAAGCGTGTCACCGCCGATCGGCAGGGATTCGCCTTTCAGCAGGTTGTACATCGAGGGGAACAGCTCCGCCTCCACGCCGACCAGCCGGATATCGGGCCTGATGTCGCGGGCGATGGTGCCCATTCCGGCGGCAAGCCCGCCGCCGCCGACGGGGATCGCCAGCGTGTCGATCTCGGGAACGTCCTCGAGCATTTCGAGAGCCACCGTCCCTTGCCCCGCCGCAACGCGCGGATCGTCGAAGGGATGGACGAACGTCAGCCCAAGCTCCTGCTCAAGGTGCCGGGCGTGGGCATAGGCCTCGTCGAAATTCTCGCCCTCGAGCACGACGGTACCGCCGACGCTTTCGGTCTGCATCACCTTCACCGTCGGCGTGGTGCGCGGCATCACGATCGTCACCGGCAGGCCGAGGCGCCGCCCGTGATAGGACAGGCCCTGCGAATGGTTGCCGGCCGAGGCGGCGATCACGCCGCGATTCGCGCTGCTGCCGCCCATCATCAGCATGGCGTTCAGCGCGCCGCGTTCCTTGTAGGCTGCGGTGAACTGCAGGTTCTCGAACTTGAGATAAATCTCGGCGCCGGCAATCTCGCTCAGGGTCTTGCTGTGCATCGTCGGCGTGCGCACGACGGCGCCGGCGATGCGCTCCGCCGCCGCGCGCACATCGTCGGCGGTCAGCGGCGGGGTTTGCCCCGCCTCGGGCTTGAGAGCTGGCTCGTTCATGGGCGCGCGACCTAAAGGAAAGTCGCGAAAAATGAAAGCTTCGCCAACGCGGCGCGGCGTCTTTCCCTCGCGATCCTGTTTGCATTCCCCAAAAAGGCGCTATTCAGCGCTTCATGAGCGACAAAACCAAAGTATCCTTTCTCGGCCTCGGCGTGATGGGCGGAGCGATCGCCCGCCACATCGGCAATGCCGGCCATGAGCTGACCATCTACAACCGTTCGCCGATCCGGGCGGAGAAATGGCAGGAGGCCAATCCCGGCCTTGCCGCACGCGTTGCGGACAGTCCGGCCGAAGCCGCCAGAGGCGCCGATGTCGTGATCACCTGCGTCGGCAATGACGACGACCTCGCCGATGTCGTCCTCGGCCCGCAGGGGGTGTTCTCTACCCTGGGCAAGGGCGGGGTCTTCATCGATCACACCACGGTGTCCGCGCGGATCGCCCGGCAGATCGCGGTGGAAGCGCGCGACCTCCAGGTCCATTGCGTCGACGCGCCCATGACCGGGTCGCAGATCGGCGCCGAAAAAGGGACGCTTACGCTGATGTGCGGCGGCCGGACCGAAGCGATCGAGGCGGGGCGTCCAGTGATGGAGGCCTATTCGCGACGTATCGTTCATGTCGGCAAGGCGGGCGCCGGCCAGACGACCAAGATGGCCAACCAGATCTGCATTGCCGGAATCGTCGCCAGCCTCGCCGAGGCGGTGCGCTTCGCACAGTCCTCGCACCTCGACATGGGCAAGGTCTATGAAGCGATTTCGGGCGGCGCGGCGCAAAGCTGGCAGATGGACAACCGCTGGGAGACGATGGACGCGGACGAATTCGATTTCGGCTTCGCGATCGACTGGATGCGCAAGGACCTGGGCCTGGCCATGGACGAAGGCCGGGGCATCGGCGTCTCGCTGCCGGTGGCGGCGCTGGTCGACCAGTTCTTCGCCGACCTTCAGGCGATGGGCGGCGGCCGGCAGGACACCAGCGCGCTGATCCGGCGGCTGCCCCGGAGGGGCACGAAGTGAGAGCCATCGCGGCGGCGTTTCTCCTACTCATCGCCTCTCCTGCTCAAGCGGACGTTCTTATCGACAATGTCAACGGGCTGACGCTCGACGGCGAAGGCCGGGTCAGGCACTTCAACGGCGTGCTGGTCGGCGACGACGGACGGATCGAGCAGGTGCTGGACCGTCGCGACAAGCGTCCCGGCAATGTCGATTATCGTTTCGACGGCAAGGGCCGCGTGCTGATGCCGGGGCTGATCGATTCGCATGTCCGGCTGATGAAACTGGGGCTTTCGCTGCTACCGCGAAAGCAAGGCGCCACGCCGGACATTCCACCACCGCGCCCCGAAGATCGCGACGTGGCGCTCGCCAAGGCCGAGCAGCTGCTGCTGGCGCGCGGGATCACCGCCGTGGCCGACATGGGCACAACGATCGAGGACTGGCAGACCTATCGCCGCGCCGGCGATCTCGGCCGGCTGAACCTGCGTATCGTCGCCTTTGCGGCGGATCCCGAAGCCATGGCGCTGATCGGCGGCCCCGGCCCCACGCCCTGGCTTTATGACGACCGGCTGCGGCTCAACGGCCTGTTACTCACTCTCGACGGCTCGCTGGAAACGCGCGGCGCGGCCCTGAAGGCGCCTTATACCGACGATCCCGCAAGCACCGGCCGCGCGGAGCTGTCCGAAACCCAGCTCAAGAACCTGATGAGCCGCGGAGCGATCGACAATTTTCAGGTCGCGGTCAGCGCCTCGGGCGATGCCGCCGTAACAACAACACTGAACGCTATCGAGGAACTGTCGGAAACCTATAAGGGCGACCGGCGCTGGCGCATCGAGGGTGCCGAAATCGTCGACCCCGCCGACCTTGCCCGCCTCGGGCAATACGGGGTCGCTGTTTCGATGCAGCCGCAACTTGGCGCGGCGGACCGCACCGTTGCCGAAGCCCGGCTCGGCCCCCAGCGGCTGGCCGGCGCCCAGGCCTGGAAGTCACTGACAGACGCAGGTGCCGTGCTTGCCTTCGGTTCGGCCGTCCCGGACCGGACACCGGAACCCTTTGCCGCCATGGCGGCGGCGTACACGCGGCAGGACGCAGACGGCCAGCCATTCGGCGGATGGCAGCCGCAGGAAAGGCTGACGCGCGAGGCGGCGCTGGCCGCATTTACGACCGCCGCAGCCCATGCCCTTTTCGCCGACGGCCGCCTGGGCCAGATCACCCGGGGCGAGAGAGCCGATTTCGTGCTGGTGGACCGCGATCCGATGCTGGCGACCCCGGCCGAGCTGCGTGCCATCCGGGTGCTGCAAACCTGGGTCGGCGGCAAGCTGGTCTATGAAGCGACTGGGGAGCCGGTGGAGAGCCGGTGAGGCCTATTCCGCGGGCGTCCCAGACTGCGTTTCAGCCACCTCTTCCGCCTCCTGCTCGGCGGCTTCCTTCGCCTTTTCCCGCTCCGCCTTCCTTTCGCTGAAGCGCATCAACACCAGCGAGCCTTCGAACAGAACCAGCAGCGGCGTCGCCAGCAGCAGCTGCGAGACGATGTCCGGCGGAGTGATCACCGCCGCCACCGCGAAGATCGCCACGATCACATAGCGACGTGCCTTGGCCAGCTGGTCGCGAGTGACGATTCCCGCCCGGTTGAGCAGCATCAGCAGTACCGGCAACAGGAAGCTGATGCCGAAGGCGAGGATGAACTGCATTACCAGCGAAAGGTAATCCCCCGTGCCCGGCAGGGCTTCGAGCTTCAGCCCGCCGCGCTCGCCCTCGAAGCCGAGGAACCAGTGGAACGCCGTGGGCATGACGACGTAATAGGCCATCGCCGCGCCAAGGGTGAACAGCACCGGCGTTGCGATCAGGAACGGCAGGAAGGCCTTCTTTTCCCGCGCATACAGGCCCGGCGCGACGAACGCCCAGAGCTGGTTGGCGATGATCGGAAAGCTGATGAAGAAGGCAGCGAACAGCGCGACTTTCAGCTCGACGAAAAAGGCCTCGTAGAGCTTGGTGTAGATCAGCCGGCCCTCGCCTTCCGGGAACGCGGAAGTCAGCGGCTGAACGAGGAAACCGAAGATGTCGTCGGCGAAGTAGAGGCAAACGGCAAAGGCAATGCCCAGCGCGACAACGCACCGCAGCAAGCGCGTGCGCAGCTCGATCAGGTGATCGAGCA
>JAGREL010000266.1 GCA_020446575.1 Novosphingobium sp.
CAGACGGGCACCGGCAAGACGGCCGCCTTCTCGCTGCCTTCGCTCCATCGCCTCGCAGCCGATCCCCGGCCGCGCAAGTCCGCGGCGTGCCGCATGCTGGTGCTTTCGCCGACGCGCGAGCTTGCCGCCCAGATTGCCGAGAACATGCGCGGCTACGCGAAATATCTGAGCCTTTCGGTGCAATGCGTGTTCGGCGGCGTGCCAGTTGGCAAGAACGCGCGCGCGCTGGTGCCGGGCTGCGACGTCCTCGTCGCGACGCCCGGCCGCCTGCTCGACCTGATCGACCAACGCGCGCTGACGCTGCGCCATGTCGAGATCTTCGTGCTCGACGAAGCCGACCAGATGATGGACCTTGGCTTTATCGTCCCGCTCAAGCGGATCGCCCGGCTGCTGCCCGAAAATCGCCAGAGCCTGTTCTTTTCGGCTACCATGCCCAAGGCCATTGCCGAGCTGGGCAAACAGTTCATCCACGATCCGGTTCGCGTCGAGGTCGCGCCGCAGGCAACGACCGCCGAACGCGTCGAGCAGTTTGCGACCTTCGTGAATCAGGCAGAGAAGCAGGCGCTGCTGACGCTGCGGCTGCGGGCAGGCCTTGCCGACGGCTCGCTCGAGCGAGCGCTTGTATTCACCCGAACCAAGCATGGTGCCGACCGCGTCGTGCGGCATCTGGCCGCGGCGGGGATCAACGCCGCCGCGATCCACGGCAACAAGAGCCAGGCCCAGCGCACCTCGGCGTTGCGAGCCTTCCGCGAGGGATCGACACCGGTGCTGGTCGCCACCGACATCGCCGCACGCGGCATCGACGTGTCGGGCGTCAGCCACGTCTTCAATTTCGAGCTGCCGAATGTGCCGGAGCAATATGTCCACCGTATCGGCCGAACCGCGCGCGCCGGGGCGGACGGCATCGCGATCAGCTTCGTCGCGCCGGACGAGAAACCCTATTTGCGCGATATCGAGCGGCTGACGGGGGTCAAGCTGCTCCCCATGCCGCTCCCGGAGGAATTCGCGAAAGAGGCCGCCCGGCTTCCCGCACCCCGGCGCAAGCCGGCCAGATCGGACGATCAGGCCCGGTCGCAACCGAGGCGTGATCGTCCGCAACGGAACCGCAGAGACAAGGGTTCGGGCGAGAAACAGGGTGAACGGTCGAACGAGAGAAGTGCCGAGCGCACCGGCGAACGTTCGGGCGAAGGTCAGCGCAAGCGCCGCTTCCGCCCGCGCCGCAAGCAGGGCGTCGGCGCGCATCGCGATAAGGTGCGCCGGGCAGTCTAGCCGCAAGGGCAGCCGGGAGGCATAAGCCGGCCATGGCTGACGCTTTCGGACCCGGCATCGCGGCGGCATGGATTTCCGCCATCGCCATGACGGCGATCGTGGGCCTGCGCTATCTTGTCGCCAGCGGCTTCTTCGCCTGGCTTACCGAACGGCTGCGTCCCGGCCGCTATGCCCTGCTGGGCCCACAGATCGGCCGGGAGATCCGCTGGTCCCTGCTTTCGGCAGGGATCTATGGCGTCCCGGCCGGAATCGTCGCGTGGGGCTGGCAGCAGCGCGGCTGGACGATGATCTACTCTGACATCGACGCATGGCCGCTGTGGTGGCTGCCGCTGTCGCTGCTGGCCTATCTGTTCCTCCACGATACGTGGTTCTACTGGACGCATCGCTGGATGCATCGTCCGCGCCTGTTCCGCCTCGCCCATGCCGTGCATCACGACAGCCGCCCGCCCACGGCCTGGGCGGCAATGAGCTTCCACCCCATCGAAGCGGTGACAGGCGCTGTCATCATTCCGACACTGGTTTTCTTCATTCCCATCCACGTCGCCGTTCTCGGCCTGGTGCTGGTCGTCATGACCGTCATGGGGACCACCAACCATATGGGCTGGGAGATGTTTCCACGCCGGCTTGTCCATTCCCGGCTGGGCAACTGGCTGATAACCGCCAGCCACCACCATCGCCATCATGAGCACTATCAATGCAATTTCGGACTTTACTTCCGCTTCTGGGATCACATTTGCGGCACCGATCGCGGGCTCTCTTCACCCTGACAATCGCCCTCGCTGCCCCGGCCTTGCTCGGCGCCGCGCTGCCCCAAGGCGAAGTCAGCGCCACTGTGACCGGACTGCGATCCACCAAAGGCCAGGTGCTGGCCTGCCTGACGGCCCGACCGAAGGCATTTCCGAATTGCGAAAGCGATCCCGATGCAAAGGCGCTGACAGTGCCCGCGAGCGAAAGCGTGGAACTCGATTTCGGAACAGTGCCCGGCGGCAGCTACGCCATCGCGCTGATCCATGACGAGAACGCCAACGGCAAGCTCGACAAGCGGCTGATGTTTCCGCGCGAAGGATTCGGCTTTTCGCGCAACGCGCCGGTCGGGTTCGGACCGCCGAGCTTCGCCAGCGCCGCCTTCGCGGTCGGCACCGAAGGCGAACACCAATCGATTCGCATGCGTTATCTATTCTGACACTTGCGACCGGGGCGGCTGCGCCCTAACCGCAAATCCGTGGCCGATGCACCGACAGGACAGGACGAACAGGCATCGAGCCTGAAGCAAGAGCAGGGAGGGGGCCTGGTGCCCTTCCGGTATCCCGCATTTCGCGCGATCTGGATAGCCAACCTGTTTTCCAACCTGGGTTCGACGATCCAGGCGGTCGGCGCCGCATGGCTGATGACGGAACTTACCGATTCGCATCAGCTGATTGCCCTGGTTCAGGCTTCCGCAACCGTTCCGATCATGCTGTTCGGCATGTTCGCCGGCGCCATAGCCGACAATTTCGACAGGCGCAGAGTGATGCTGGCGGCACAACTCGGCATGCTCCTGACCTCAGCCGTGCTTGCCGTTCTTACCTGGCTTGGCATGATCACGCCGTATCTGCTGCTGGGCTTTACCCTCACGGTCGGAGTGGGCACTGCGCTCAATTCGCCGGCGTGGCAGGCCTCGGTCCGCCAGCAAGTGGGCATGGCGGCCCTGCCGCAGGCGATCGCGCTCAACACCATCTCGTTCAACCTGGCCCGCAGCGTCGGCCCGGCGCTGGGCGGCCTTCTGATCTCGATCTGGAACGTTGCGCTGGCTTTCGCGATCAATGCGGCCAGCTATATCTCGATGGTCGTGGTGCTGCTGCGCTGGCGCCCGGAGGCCAGAGTCGTCGAGCGCAAGCCGATCCTGCCCGCGATCGGCGTCGGCATCCGCTTCTGCTCTGCGTCTTCGCCGATCCGCCGCGTGCTGCTGCGCGGCCTTGTGCTTGGCTTCGGCGTCGCCGGCTATCAGGCACTGGTCCCTGCGGTAGTGCGCGACCAGCTGCATGGCGACGAAATCGATTTCGGCCTGATGCTTGGCCTGTTCGGCATCGGCTCGATCATCGCGGCCCTGTTCATCGGTCAGGCAAGGCGTCGCTGGGGCGTGGAAAGGGTGCTGACCTGGGGCACGCTGGGCTTTGTCATCGCGCAATCGGTGTTGGCGGCTTCGCACACGGTCATCCAGGCCTTGCCGGCAACTTTCATCGCCGGCGCCGCCTGGGTGTCGGCCATGACCAGCATCAATGTCGCAATGCAGATGCGCTCGCCCGACAACATTCTCGGTCGCTGCCTGTCGATCTACCAGGCGGTGACTTTCGGCGGCATGGCTGTCGGCTCCTGGGCATGGGGAGCCGTTGCCGATCTATGGGACCTGCCGTTTGCCTTGCATGCCGCCGCCGGCTTCCTGCTGGTAACGCTGGTGCTCACGCGCACCTTCGCACCGATGCCCAAACCCGGCGAGGGCAGGGTCGAAGAATAGGCTTCCGGTTCCCGGAGACAGCCAGGCCGCGCCGGGTCGGCAATGCCCGGCCCGCAACGGTCGGCGCGACTTAACGGTTAATTCACCATGTTGCGCGAGAACGTTCCCCATAAAGCAAGTGGGGATACCGCATGGACAGTTTGCGCGGT
Organism: Novosphingobium sp.; assembly: GCA_020446575.1. Lineage (GTDB taxonomy): Bacteria > Pseudomonadota > Alphaproteobacteria > Sphingomonadales > Sphingomonadaceae > Novosphingobium. The sequence continues at coordinate 3,913 of JAGREL010000266.1, forward strand.
CATTATTCTGATCCCGGCGAAACGGGCCACGACGCCGGCGATTACGATAGGAATGAAGACGAAACCGGTCGCGAGCCGCCTCCGGCCGCGATCGGCCAGGACGAGCGCCGCATGCAGGTGCGCGCCTATAATCACTGGGCGAGCCTGCTGGGAGATCGGCATTTCCCTGCAATCGAGGATCTCAAACCGCAGAACCTGCCCGATTTCGGCCCCTACAGCGTCCTGCTCGATTTCACCGGCGGCATCGAGAATCCTGCCGTCGCCTACCTGGGCGAAACGCTTGCCGAAGAATGCGGCGCGGAGGGCGAAATTGGCCATCTCGAGGATGTGCCGAGCAGATCCCTGCTGTCCCGGATCACCGACCACTACATGCAGATCCTCGCCAACCAGGCGCCGATCGGCTTTGAGGCGGAATTCGTCAACCAGCGCGGCGCGACGATCCTGTATCGCGGCATTCTCCTCCCCTTTTCAAGCAACGACGAGACGATCAACTTCATCTACGGCGTCATCAACTGGAAGGAACTGGCCGACCAGCATACGGCCGACGAACTGCTGCTGGAAATCGATCAGGCGCTCAATCCGTCCCTTGAGACCAGGCGCAACCAGGGGCCCTTGACTGAATGGGCCGATGGCCCCGCCGACACGTCAAGCATACTTGAGCTTGCCACGCCCGTCCCATCGGAAGGGAGCGGCCTTGACTGGCCCGAGCCGGCATTCGGCGGTGAAGGATCCGACGCCCCGCTGGCGGACGGCGAGGACGAGGACATTTCAGACGAAGCCGCGCAGGACATGGCTCTTGCCGACTGGCTCGCTTCAGCCCGCGAACTGGCGCAAGCCGCCAGAGGCAGCGAAGAACGATCGCGCCAGGCGCTCTATGCGGCAATCGGCCGCGCCTACGACTTCTCCATCGCCGCTTCCGCCGCGCCGGCCGAATTCGAAGCGCTGGTCGCAGATGCCGGCCTCACCGTGCAGAATCGCGCTCCGATGACGCCATTGGTAAAGCTGGTCTTCGGCGCCGATTACGACAAGACACGGCTTACCGAATATGCCTCTGCGCTTGGCCATGCGCACCGGCTCGGCCTCGCCCGCGGCACGCTCGCCGAGTATCTTTCCGGCGCCGAAGGCGGCCTCAAGGGCGTTGTCAACGCCGAACGCCGCCTGCGCCGCGAGGAGAGCGGCACAGCTTCCGCCGTGGCGCGCAAGGCTCCGCGCGAAACACTTTCGCGCAAGCTCCGGAACCTCGAGACTCATTCGCTTGGCAACGTTGCCCGTGAGGGCGCCGAATTCGCCCTGCTTGTGGCGCGTCGCTTGCCGACGGGCGAGGTGGTCCTGCTTGGCGAAGTGACCGAAGATGTCCGGTTGCTCGAACGCGCGGCGCGACATCTGCTCAAGTAGCGCGCAAACAGCCGGGGCCGTCCTGTACCGACGTGCCGATGCCGCTTTCAAGCGAGCGGAACAGCGTCTAGAATTGCGCGAATGGCGCAAACCGGATTCTCGCTTCAGCACAGGTTAAGGCGCGAACGGGCTACGCATCATCCGATGCGTCTGCTGACCGGCCTCCTTGCCTTTCTTGCCATACTGACACTTGCGGCACGTCCGGCCGCGGCGCAATCGATCCTGCGCGATGCCGAAACCGAGGCCTTGCTGAATGACATGGCGGCTCCGCTCGTGGCCGCCGCGGGTCTCGATCCCAAGAATGTCGACATCGTCCTGATCAACGATTCCTCGGTAAACGCCTTCGTCGCGGGCGGCCAGGCGGTCTACATCAACAGCGGCCTGATCAACACGGCGGACACCGCGAACGAAGTGCAGGGCGTGATCGCTCACGAACTCGGGCACGTCACCGGCGGCCATGCAGTGCTCAACGGCGGCGCCAAGGCGGCGAGCGGCATCAGCCTGCTCTCCCTGCTGCTGGGTGCCGCCGCAGCGGCGGCGGGCGGCGGCGAAGCGGCAATGGGCGTCCTCATGGCCGGGCAGCAGGCGGCGATGGGCAAATATCTCGCCTTCAGCCGCGCACAGGAAGCAACCGCCGATGCCGCCGGCGCGAAATATCTCTCTGAAGCCGGGATCACGGGAAAGGGCTCGATCGAGTTCTTCAAGAAACTGCAGAACCTGGAATACCGCTACGGCTACTTCCCGCGCGATGGCGATGAGTTCTTCCGGACCCACCCGATGACCGGCGACCGCATCGCCACGCTGCAGGATACCTACGAGAAGGATCCGGCCTGGAACAAGCCAAGCAACCCTGCCCTGGAAGCACGCTTCCGCCGGGCGAAGGCCAAGCTGTTCGGCTATCTCGCCGAACCCGCCGACACGCTCCGGACTTATCCCGAGACGATGAACGATGTGCCGGCACACTATGCTCGCGCCTATGCCTTCCACAAGCAGGCGCATGTCGACAAGGCGCTGGCGGAAGCCGATGCGCTGATCGCCACCGCGCCGAACGATCCCTATTTCCTGGAGCTCAAGGGCCAGATCCTGCTGGAGGCGGGCAAGCCGAGCGAAGCGCTGGCATCGCTGCGCCGGGCAACTGAACTGACCAACAACCAGCCGCTGATCGCCACGCTGTTCGGCCATGCGCTGATCGCCAGCGAAGAGCCCGACAATTTCGCCGAGGCCGAGCGCGTGCTCAAGGCCGCCGTTGCGCGCGACCGGGAAAACCCGTTCGCCTGGTACCAACTCGGCGTCGTCTATGCCGCCAGGGGCGACCTGGCCCGCGCGCGCCTGGCCAGCGCCGAGCAGCAAGTGCTGAGCTACCGCATGCCCGAAGCGCTCCGCAGCGCCGAGGCGGCCGAAGCGGTGCTGCCCAAGGGCTCTCCCGACTGGCTGCGCGCGCAGGACATCGCACTTCAGGCCCGCGCCGCGATTGAACGGCAGAAGAAGAAAAAGTAGGCGCGGACCATGAAACCCGGACCGTCAGTTCCCGGCAAGCGGGCATGGCCGGCCGCCATCGGCGCGGTGCTGCTGCTTGGAGGCCTCGCCGCCGGGTGGTTCTGGCACGCCGCGCAAACCCGGATCGATCCCGCTGCTGCGCTCGACGCGGGCGACCGGGCGGCCATCGAAAAGGTGGTGCACGACTACATTCTCGGCAACCCCGAAATCCTGCCCAAGGCCATGGAGAATCTGCGCCTGCGCGATAATGCGCAGCGGCTTTCCGCAATCCGCGAAGAGGTTCACAAACCCTATCCCGGAGCCGTACTCGGCAATCCGGACGGCAAGGTCACGCTGGTCGAATTCACCGATTTCGCCTGCGGCTATTGCCGCCAGAGCGTCGCCGATGTGGAACACCTCATCGCCGAGCATCCGGACTTGCGCATCGTCATTCGCGAGCTGCCGATCCTCAGCCCGCAAAGCACCGACGCCGCGCGTTGGGCGCTGGCCGCTGCGGAACAAGGCAAATACGCCGCTTTCCACCATGCCATGTTCGCCGCCGGACGGCCGGGCCCGGAAACCATCCGCAAGGCTGCACTGGCCGCCGGGCTCGACATGGAGCGCGTTCGGGCGACGATCGCGAGTCCACGCATCGAAGCTGAACTCAACCGCAACCTCGAATTGGCTCAGCAACTCGGCTTCGAAGGCACGCCCAGCTGGATCGCCGGCGATCAGCTGCTGTCCGGCGCGGTCGGCAAGGATGCCCTGTCCGACGCGATCGAAGATGCGCGCGGCTGAGACCGCGGAAAGCCAGGATTTCCGCTATCCCGTTTTTGGGCTAAAGAGCGCACATGGCCGTATTGCCAATCCAACCGATACCCTTCTTCGCCAACAAGAATCAGGCGTTCTGGCGCCTGCAGCTGGCGGGCTGGGGCGGCGCAATGCTGCTGCGCGCGATGTCGGCCCTGGCCAATGCCCAGCCGCTCTCCTTCCTCGTGCTTGTGCTCATCGCCACGATTACGGGATTTTCGATCTCGCTCCTCCTCGCCGTAATCTACCGCCAGTTGATCGCGCGCCGTCCGCTGGTCACCTGGGGCGTAACCGTATTGGTGCTGTCGTTCGCAGTCGGACTCAACGCCTTTATCGATGCCTGGGTCATTGCCCTTTACCGCACGGAGAGCGAAGCAAGCTTTACCCAGCTGTTTATCGGCGTGTTTTACCTCGACTTCACGCTGCTCGGCGCCTGGTCCGCATTGTATTACGCGATCAATTTCTTCCTTCAGGTCGAGGAACAGAACGACCGGCTGATGCGTCTCGAAACCCAGGCGACCAGCGCCCAGCTCGCCATGTTGCGATACCAGCTCAATCCGCATTTCCTGTTCAACACGCTCAATTCGATCTCGACCCTGGTGCTGCTCAAGCAGACCGAGCCGGCCAATGCGATGCTGAGCCGGCTTTCATCATTCCTGCGCTACACGCTGATCAACGAGCCGGGTGGGCGCGTTACGGTGGCGCAGGAAGTGGAAACACTGAAGCTCTATCTCGACATCGAACTGATGCGCTTTGAAGAACGGCTGCGCACAACCTTCCGCATCGAACCTGCCACGGAAGACGGCTTGCTGCCGTCGCTGTTGCTTCAGCCGCTGGTGGAAAACGCCATCAAATATGCCGTCTCCCCCCAGGAAAGCGGCGCCGAGATCACCATCACAACGCAACTCGTCGGGCAGAAACTTCACATCACCGTCTCCGACACGGGCCCGGGCTTGCAAAGCAGCTCCGCGAACAACAGGCTATCGGGCGTCACCTATGATGGAGGCGAGCCGGTCTCGACGGGTGTTGGCTTGGCGAACATCCGCGACCGGCTTGCGCAGGCCTATGGCGAGAACCACCGGTTTGAAACGATCGAGCCGCCCGAAGGCGGCTTTGCGGTCGTCATCGAGATTCCCTTCGAAAAGCGCGAGGTGCTGGACTTACCGACCGAAGCACCCAGATTGGCCGCAGCAGCCGGCTAAGAACCCATATCTGAGCGAGAAACCCGAGATTATTGCATGAGCATTCGCACAATTCTTGTCGACGACGAAAAGCTGGCCATTCAAGGCCTGCAACTGCGTCTGGAAAAATACCCCGACGTCGAAATCATCGACACATGTTCGAACGGACGCGAGGCGATCCGTAAGATCAAGACCGAAAAGCCGGATCTTGTTTTCCTAGACATCCAGATGCCCGGCTTCGATGGCTTCAGCGTCGTCAAGGGCGTGATGGAGATCGAACCGCCGCTGTTCGTGTTCGTGACCGCTTATCAGGAACACGCGGTGCGGGCCTTCGAGGCCAACGCCGTCAATTACCTGATGAAGCCGGTGGAAGACGACAAGCTCGCCGATACGCTCGACCGGGTGCGCACCCGCATCACCGAGAAGCGCTCGGCCGAGGAGGCGGAGAAGCTGAAGAACGTTCTTGCCGAAGTCGCGCCGGATGTGGTGGAGGCCATGCCCGACGAGGTGGAAGCGGCTACCGCGCGCTACGAAAAGCTCATCAACGTCAAGGATCGTGGCCAGATCTTCCGGATCGACGTCGACACAATCGAGCATATCGAGGCGGCCGGAGACTACATGTGCATCCGCACCGCCGACAATTCGCTGATCCTGCGCGAGACGATGAAGGATCTGGAGCGCCGGCTCGACCCACGCATTTTCCAGCGCGTACACCGCTCGACCATCGTCAACCTGAACCAGGTGCGACAAGTCAAGCCGCATACCAACGGCGAATGCTTCCTGATCCTGGAATCGGGAGCGCAGGTGAAAGTGAGCCGCTCCTATCGCGACGTGATCGCCCGCTTCGTCCACTAGGCCGCGGATATGGGGGCTTTCCATATCGAGGGATTCGACCTCGACGCGTTTGTTGCCGCAACACTGGCGGAAGACCTTGGAGTGGGTCTGCCCGGAGGCGGTCATGACGTCACTTCGGAAAGCGTGATTCCGGCCGACGCCTGCTTTTCGGGCGTGATGGATAGCCGCGATCGTATCGTTGTCGCCGGTTTGCCGATTGCCGCCGCGTTCTTCCGCAAGCTCGATCGGGCAATTGAGATCGAGATACTCGCCGCCGAAGGCGAACAGGTGGCGCCGGGCGCCGATTTGATGCGGCTGACCGGCAATGCCAGGGCTATGCTCACTGCGGAGCGCGGCGCGCTCAACACAGTGCAGCACCTCTCTGGCATCGCCACCGTGACGCGCACCTATGTCGAGGCGATGGGCGATACGAAAGCAGTGCTGCTCGACACTCGCAAGACGATCCCCGGCCTCAGGCATCTGGAAAAATACGCAACCCGCGTCGGCGGGGCCCAGAACCATCGGCTTGGACTGTGGGACGCGGCGATGATCAAGGACAACCACGTGCTGGTCGCAGGCGGTGTCGGGGAAGCAGTGCGCAGGGCGAAGGCCGCGGGCGTTGCGCGCATCATTTGCGAAGTCGACCGTATCGACCAGATCGAGCCGGCACTGACGGCAGGCGCGAACCACCTGCTGCTCGACAACATGGCCCCGGATCGGTTGCGCGAAGCTCTGGCGCTGGTCGCCGGCCGCGTCCCTTGCGAGGCCTCGGGCGGAGTCACGCTGGAAACGATCGGGGCGATCGCCGCGTCCGGCGTCGATTTCATCTCGGTAGGCCGTCTTACGCAAAGCGCGCCGGCCGCCGATATCGGGCTCGATTTCACGCCGCTATGAAGTGTCGCCTGTGAGTCAGCTGAGGCCCGCCAGATGAAGCTAACTCGACCGAGATCTGTCATATTGTTTGACTGGTTCTATCTCTCGGGGCGGATTCTTAGCATACTGCCGGGGGCTTACGAACACCTCTTCACCCCCGGCGTGAATAAGGGTGATAGCGAGCTAAGTGGCGCAGGACTCGTAATCTATTACTTCTTTGTCTTCTCGCCAATTATTCCTCCACTGCTGCTGTGGTATTTTGTATCGCGAAAAGCCAACAACATCGCGAGGTGGTTGCTGCTGGCCTTCGTCGTCTATGAAGGTTTGGCGGTGACTACGAATTGGCTATTCCCGGCTCGGGAAATGCCTGAATCTTTTTGGCCTCTACTGGTCCTCATGGTGATCTCTGACCTTGTCGCGGTCACTCTGCTCTATCGCTCCGACTCACGGAAATGGTTCAAGCTCAGAGGCAGAATTGATCCGCAAACTTTCGACTAAGCTGCCAATGCTGCTGCTTGCATGGGCCTCGCTCGCATCGTCCGCGCCTGTCCTTGCCCAGGCCTATCAATGTACCCTGCCCAAGAGGATCGAACGACCGCCGCCGGAAACGCCCAAGGGGCCGGTTCGACGAGGACCGGTCGCAGCCTATACGCTCGCTGCCAGCTGGTCGCCCGAATACTGCCGGCTGGCCCATAACAAGGGCTCGATGCAATGTTCGGGCGCGAACGGGCGCTTCGGTTTCGTCCTCCACGGCCTGTGGCCCGAGGCGCGTTTCGGGCCGTCACCGCAATGGTGTTCGACGACTCCGCGTCCTTCACCCGAACTCATCCGTCGCAATTTGTGTATGACGCCAGTGCCATGGCTGCTTGAGCACGAATGGGCCAAGCACGGCAGTTGCATAACCGGCAAGCCCGAAACCTATTTCAAGGTGAGCGCGATCCTGTGGCGCTCGCTGCGCTGGCCGGACGCCGACCGCCTGTCGCGGCAGAAGGACCTGACCGCTGGGGATCTGCGCCGTGCCTTCGTGCGCGCCAACCCCGCGTGGCAGGCGCAGCAGGTCGGCATCCTTGCCAGCCGCACCGGCTGGCTGCGCGAAGTTCATCTCTGCTACGGGCGCGACTTCATGCCGAGAAACTGCCCTGCCCGCATTTTCGGGCCAGCCGATGTCGCGCCGCTCAAGATCTGGCGCGGGCTCTAACGCCTCTCCCGGAAGAACTTCCTGAGCAATTCGGCAGCCTCGGTCTCGCCGATGCCGGCATAGACTTCCGGCCGGTGCAGGCACTGCTCCTGCTCGAACACGCGCGCGCCGTGCTCTACCGCGCCGCCCTTGGGGTCGGAAGCGCCGTAATAGAGCCGGGCAATGCGCGCATGGGCGATAGCACCGGCGCACATGGCGCACGGTTCCAGCGTCACCCACAGTTCGCAGTCTTCGAGCCGCTCGCTGCCGAGCGCCTGTGCGGCAGCGCGAATCGCCAGTATCTCGGCATGTGCGGTCGGGTCCTTGTGCCCGCGGGGCGCATTATGCACCGCGGCGATTACCCTGCCCTCGCTGACGATCACCGCGCCGACCGGCACCTCGCCGGCGGCACCCCCCTTGCGCGCCTCGTCCAGCGCAAGCGCCATGGGATCGGGAAGCGGCCATTTGGTCATATTCCGGCGCTTGCCCCGCGCGCCTTGACCATTCAAGGGTGAATCGCTAATGGCGCGCCTTCCCGTA
>JAGREL010000267.1 GCA_020446575.1 Novosphingobium sp.
GGCGACAGCGGCACCTTCGCCGACCGCATGCTGATGGAAGGCGATCCGTTCCAGCTTCTGGAAGGCATGGCGATTGCTGCACACGCCGTGGGGGCGCAGCAGGGCTACATCTACGTCCGCAGCGAATATCCGCACGCCATCGCCAAGCTCGAGTCCGCTCTGGACCTGGCTCAACCAGTCATCGCGCCGTTCCGGATCGAAGTTCGCATGGGCGCCGGTTCCTATGTCTGCGGAGAGGAGACCTCGCTGCTCAACAGCCTGGAAGGCCGGCGCGGCGAAGTGCGGGCCAAGCCGCCGCTGCCGGCGATCTCCGGCCTGTTCGGCTGCCCGACGCTGGTCAGCAACGTGCTGACGCTGGCGGCCTTAACGCACATCCTGACCGAGGGTGGCGCAGCGCACTACGAGAGTCTCGGGGCTGGCCGTTCCAAAGGCACCATGCCCATTCAGCTCGCCGGGAACATCAAGCACGGCGGGCTGTTCGAGGTTCCGTTCGGCATCTCGCTCGGCGAACTGGTCAACGATATCGGCGGCGGCACCGCTTCCGGCAGGCCGGTAAGGGCGGTGCAGGTAGGCGGCCCGCTCGGCGCCTATATCCATCCCGACCGGTTCGACCTGCCGTTCGATTATGAGGCCTATGCGGCGGCCGATGCGCTGATCGGTCATGGCGGTGTAGTGGTCTTCGACGACACGGTGGACATGGGCCGGCAGGCGCGCTTCGCCATGCAGTTCTGCGCCGAGGAAAGCTGCGGCAAATGCACGCCGTGCCGGCTCGGCTCGACGCGCGGCGCCGAAATCATCGATCGGATCCGCGCCGGCGGCCGGCAGGCGGACCGTGTGGAAACGCTTCCCCAGATGCACAACACGTCCAAGTCGGCGCGCAGCCGCGAGGAGGACGTCGCCTTGCTGGAAGACCTGTGCGAAACCATGCGCGACGGATCGCTCTGCGCGCTGGGCGGCTTCGTCCCATATCCGGTGATGAGCGCCTTGCGGCAGTGGCCGGAGGATTTCGAAAAATGACATGTGCCTTTTCCCCGCTCGCCCTGAGCCTGTCGAAGGGCACAGGCACAACGGGCTTCGACAAGCTCAGCCCGAGCGGAGGCAGGGTATGATCCTGGGCGCGGTCCTTGCCGGTGGCCAGTCCACACGCTTCGGCAGTGACAAGGCGTTGGCCGAGCTGGGCGGGCGCACGCTGCTGGCGCGTGCGGTCGATGCCATGTCCGGCTGGTGCGAGCACGTCGTGGTGGTTGGCCGAGAGACCGCGCCCGCTCCCACGCTGCCGGATTGGCCAAGACCCGGCATGGGCCCGCTCGCAGGAATTGCCGCGGCGCTGCATCTTGCCCGGGACGAGGACTACGAGTTCGTGCTCACCTGCGGAGTGGATTCGGCGAACCTGCCCGAGAACCTCCCCGACCTGCTGTCGCCGGCGCCCGCGTTCCTGGCCGACCAGCCTGTCGTGGGCCTCTGGCCGGCCGGAGCGGTCGAAGCCATTGAGGCGATCCTGACGGGTGACGGCAGGCATTCGATGCTGCAGTTCGCGGAGGCGATCGGCGCCCGGGCGGTGAAAACCGGCTCGGGTTCTGATAATATCAATACGCAAGCCGATCTTGCCGCGTTGGAGAAGCGCCATGGGCTATGAACGCCAGCCAGACTTCGGCACGCCCGAAGTCCAGTCCGACACCACGATCACGCTCACCATAGACGGGCGCGAAGTGACAGTGTCTGCCGGCACTTCGGTGATGCGCGCGGCATCGCTTGCGGGCGGGGAGATCCCCAAGCTGTGCTCGACCGACAGTCTGCAAAGCTTCGGCTCCTGCCGCCTTTGCCTTGTCGAGATCGAGGGCCGGAAAGGCACGCCGGCGAGCTGCACCACGCCCGCCGAGGAGGGAATGGTCGTCCACACGCAGACCGACCGGCTGGCGAAGCTGCGTCGCGGGGTGATGGAGTTCTACATCTCCGATCATCCGCTCGACTGCCTGACCTGCAGCGCCAACAACGATTGCGAGCTGCAGGACATGGCCGCCGCCGTGGGCCTGCGCGACGTGCGTTACGGCTATGAAGGCGAAAACCACCTCGGCAGTAAGCCGGACCTGTCCAACCCCTATTTCCTGTTCGCGCCGGACAAGTGCATCGTGTGCTCACGCTGCGTGCGCGCCTGCGACGAAGTGCAGGGCACGCTGGCGCTGACCGTGGACGGGCGCGGCTTTGCTTCGAAAATCAGCGCGGGCCAGACTTCCGACAATTTCCTCTCGTCCGAATGCGTTTCCTGCGGCGCCTGCGTGCAGGCCTG
>JAGREL010000268.1 GCA_020446575.1 Novosphingobium sp.
GCAGGCCCGTCGGCTTGCCATCGGCATCGAAGGTCAGCAGGTACGGTCGCAAGCGTTTCGGCAGCGTGGCCGCTGGACATTCGGCGAGCGGCCGTTGCGATAGGCGCTGCTGTTTGGCGAACACGTCCTTGGCCCAGGCCAGCGCCACGAGCCACGGGCTGCCCGGATCAGTGCCAGCGAGGTCGAGCGCGACATACAGCGGCCGAAGATGGCGGCGGATGCGCTCAGCCAGGCCGTCCACCGCCTGCCAGTGCAAAGCCAGCTTGCTCACCGGCTTCACGCTCATGCGCTGCGCGGTGGTTTGCAGCGTATCGCGGGGCATGATTTTGTAGGCGCGCTGGCGCACATCGCCGAACGGCGTGGGATCGGGCACGCTGTCGTCGATGTAAAGCGACAGCAGGCGGCCGACCTGCGGTGTGTCTTGCTGACGGCGCACCTGCTCGGCGACAAAGGATTGCTTTGCGCCCGCACTGCTTTCGTCCTCCAACTGCTTCATGTGGTAGGCCATCGCATCGACCAGGTTGTCGGAAAGCTGCCGGTAGCGCACCCAGGCATAGCAAAGCAGGTAGAGGTAGGTCTGATCGGCCTTCAGGTTGCGTAGATCGTGGACGGTGTAGAAGTTCGCCAGGCTGGCGTAGTACAGCAGATTCTGCTGCGAGACGCCGAGCTTGGGCAGCAGCGCCTTGGCGATCCGGTGCAGCGGCTCCAGCGTGGCGCGCTTTTCGCGTTCGCGGGCCATCTGACGCCAGCCAAAGTCCTTGGCGTCCTGCTTGAGCGCCGCCAATTGCGACAGGGTGTCGTCACGCACTAGAAGCCGACCCAGCGCGGCCTTGGCCGATTCGTCCAACACTTCCGACAGCAGGCCAGCCAGCCGCCGACGCTCGGCGGACAGGGCTTCGCTCACCAGCTCTTGCAGGGTGGTATAGCCGGGCCGGATGATCTTGTGCTCGTTTAGCCAGACGATCAGCTCGGCGGCGATGAACCCCGGCATCACGTCGCGCCGCACGGTCTGCGCGGCCTGCTGCGCGAGCTGCGCCAGGAACTCGGCCGCCCACGGCCGGTAGCCGAACAGATCGGCAATCCACTCGCGCTGGGTGTAGTGCTCGTGCTTGGAGATTGGCTTGTGCTCGAAGGACTCGCCGTGGAAGTAGCGGCTCAGCACGAAGGCGCAATCGTGCTCGACCTCACTCCAGTCGAAGCGGAAGAAGGCATGCTTGGCCTTGAAGTAACCGATCTGCAAGATGCAATAGACCTGGGCATGGAGACCAGGCCGGCTGCTGGCGAGCGCCAGTTCGGTTTCAGTCAACGCCAAGTATTCCAGCCGCTGGGCGTCGTCGAAGTCCGGCAGGCCGTACAGGGCTTCCTGCTCGGCGTCCGACAGGACGGTCAATCGTTCGCTCTTGGTCGTCATCGCGATGACGCTCCACGAGAGCCCGTCCAACCAACCCGTGCCAGGGTCTCGATCAGCGTGGTTCGCTTGACGCCGAAGTTGCGGCACACCGCCGCCTTGGACATGCCGCCATCGAGCGCAGCGACGATGGCCTCCAGCTTCTCGCCGGTGATCGCCTGCGGCCGGCCGCCGATCCGGCCGCGTTTGCGGGCGGCAGCCAGACCGGCGACGACACGTTCCTGGATCAAGGCGCGTTCGTACTGCGCGAGCGCGCCGAACACCTGGAACAGAAACTCGCCCGAGGGCGTCGTGGTATCCAGGTTCTCCGTCAGCGAGCGGAACGCCACCTGCTTTTCCTTGAGCGAGGTCACGATGGCGAGCAAGTGCGACAACGAACGGCCGAGCCGGTCGAGCTTCCACACGACCAACACGTCGCCGGGGCGAACGAATTCGAGCGCCCGCGCCAGGCCCGCGCGGTCGTCCTTCGCGCCGGAAGCATGATCCTCGAACAGATGCCGCGCATCGACGCCGACGGCGAGCAGCGCATCGCGCTGCAAGTTCGTGCTCTGGCGGTCGGAGTCCGACGACACGCGCATGTAACCTACCAACATAAGCGGAAAACCATTAAGACGAGGTTTCCGTATGGTAGCGTCTGGCGACAGAGTTTTCCGCACAATTTTGCGGCCACTCGGAGGTTGGTGCAGAGGACCGTTGAAGGCCTGTCGAAAAACAAATGTTTTCCGACAGGCCTTGGCATAGCGCACGCCCGCCTTGCAGCGTTCTATGAATAGCGCTTAGTAATGACGGCGTATATACTTTGTTAGTATCAAGTGGCAGGAGGCCCCGATCATGTCAAAACAAGCCGTTTTCACGATGAAGCTGGAGCCTGAGTTGCGCGCCGAGTTTATGGCCGAAGCCGAGGCGGCCCATCGCCCGGCGTCGCAAGTGCTGCGCGAGCTGATGCGCGAGTTCGTTCAGCGCCAGCGCGAGTCGCGCGAGTACGACGAGTTCCTGCGCCGCAAGGTCGAAGCCGGCCGGGCTTCGATGCGCGCTGGATTGGGGCGGTCGAACGATGAAGTTGAGGCCGAATTCTCCGCACGGCGTGCCAGTGTGGCGAGCCAG
>JAGREL010000030.1 GCA_020446575.1 Novosphingobium sp.
GGGCCATGCCCGCTACCGCGCGCATAGATGATGTTGGGATTGACCTTGCGGATGTCCTCGACGTCTATGCCGCGCTTGCGGCGCGTGGGCGCGAGATAGCTGGTGAGGAAGACATCCGCATCGGCGGCCAATTGATAGACCAGTTCGCGGCCTTCGTCCGAGGCCAGGTTGATCGCGATCGAGCGCTTGCCCCGGCTGTAGTGCCGAAAGGTGGGGACGTTGATGAAGCGCATCGGATCGGGTGCTTTGGGACTCTCCACCTTGATCACGTCGGCGCCCCAATGGGCCATCACACCGCCTGCCGACGGCACGAATGCATATGCCGTGACGTCCAATACCTTGATGCCTTGGAGTATCTTCATAACCAGCCCTCTGCCCTGTCGTTTCTTGGCCGCAATCCAGCCTCTGCCCAACCATCCGGGCAAGCAGCTGCCGGTTCAAGGAGTTTTCGACCGCGCAGGGCAATCCGTCAGCTTTTCTGGTGCTCCTTCGGCACTTCGCGAAGCGCCGCCTGCAGCGTGGCCCATTCCGGCCCTTCGCGGATATCGGCCGCCTGCTGTTGCAGCGCCCGAAAACTGCGGAGCACTTCCCCGCCGAACGGCGTGACCCGCGCCCCTCCCCGCGCCGCGCCGCCGGGAGCTGTCTCAACCAGCGGCTCGCTCCAGCAGCGATTCATCGTGTCGACGAGCAGCCATGCGCGCCGATAGCTCATCCCGAGGGCGCGACCGGCGCCCGAAATCGAACCTTCCCGTTCGATCGCCTCAAGCAGGTCGGCCTTGCCCGGCCCCATCGCGATCTCGTCGCCGCAATAGAGCTGCAGCTTGATTTTCAGGAATGGCACGGCAGCAGGCATGCGGCAGGTCTAGCCTGCCTCCATCCCGAGGGGAAGCTTCGTAACGTTGCGCAAAGTAGACGAAACGGTCTAATCTGAGGCCTTTCAACGCTCCAGCAGGATCGACAGATATGACCGAATACAAGCAAGTGGAAGACCTTCTCAGGTCGCGCCTGGCCGAACTGACCGGCCGGGCCGAAGCGATCGAAGAGGATCTGCGACACCCGCTGGACGCCGATTCCTCCGAGCAGGCGATCGACCTCGCCGACGACGAGGCTCTTGCCGGCATCGACGATGTAATCCGCCAGGAAATCCACGAAATCCGCGAGGCACTGCTGCGCATCGAGCGGAACGAATACGGCATCTGCGTTTCCTGCGGCGAGGATATCAACCCAGAAAGGCTCAAGGCGCTGCCGACGGCGACGCGCTGCATCAAGTGTGCATGACCCCGTATCGCGTATCATCCCTTCGGCAGTTTCGCCGCTGACGCGGAAAAGCGAATTCGCATGGGCAGTCTTGTTGCAGGCTTGGCAGAGTAATGCTTCACCATCTATGCATTAACGCGAATCCGAAACCAAGCGGCCCAATGAGAGGAGCCCGGGATGACAAGCTATCCATCCGACGAAATCCGCGACGACTATTTCCCCAAGGGCGATTATCTGGATCGCGAGTTCCATGAGCTGGAAAAGAAGCATCTCTGGCCGAAAGTGTGGCAGACTGCGTGCCGGCCCGAAGACATCCCCGAGGCCGGCGACTACATCGTCTATGACATCTGCGACGATTCCGTCATCGTAACCCGGGGCGGCGACGGACAAATCCGCGCCTTTCACAATTTCTGCACTCATCGCGGCACCCAGCTCGTGCAAGGCAAGGGCAATGCCAAGCAGTTCGTCTGCCCCTTCCACGGCTGGCGCTTCGGCATCGACGGACGCAACATCAAGGTGATCGACCGGCAGGACTGGGGCGATTGCCTCAGCAAGGAAGACGTCGACCTGGTGCAGGTGCAAGTCGGCGAATGGGGCGGTTTCGTGTGGATCAACATGGATCCCGATTGCCAACCGCTCGACGTGTTCCTCGAGCCGATGAAGTCGATGTGCGAACTGTTCGAATTCGAGAAGCTGCGGCCCGCCTGGTACAAGTCGGCCGTGGTGGACGCCAACTGGAAGACGACGCTTGGCGCGTTCACCGAGTTCTACCACGTACAGACCACGCATTCGCAGATGCTGACCTATACGCAGGATTATTCGATCAGCCGGGCGATGGGCCGGCACGGCTGGATTTCCTACACGGGCAGTTCCGGACTCCCCGTCGGGCGCAGCCCACGACTCCCGCCAAAGGAACAGCCGGATTTCCGCGAATACCTGTTCGAGTATGCCGATCAGTTCAAGGACTACCTCAAGGCGATGCAGACCGAACGCGCCTATCAGGCGACGCAGCGGCTGCGCACGGAAGTATCGGCCGACGCTCCGCCCGAGGAAGTGCTCAGCAAGTGGGGGCAGTTCATTTACGAGGCGGCGATCGAATCCGGCGCCGGCTGGCCGGAACACCTCACGCCCGAATATATCGCCGACAGCGGTTTCGACTGGCACGTCTTCCCGAACACCGTGTTCCTGCACCCGGCGATCGAGGCAGTGCTGTGGTATCGCATCGTTCCCCATGGCGACGACCACACCAAATCGATCATGGACGTCTGGTCGCTCGAGCGTTTTGCTCCGGGAACCGAACCCAAGGTCGAGCGCGAGTTCTACGAGAATTGGCAGGACGGCAATTATCCGCTGATCTTCGCCCAGGATTTCGAGAACATCCCGAAGGTCCAGCGCGGCATGAAGTCCAGCGCGTTCAAGGCCGGGCGGCCAAGCCCGGTTCAGGAACGGGCTGTGTCACACTTTCACCGAACGTTGAGACGCTTCATCGAAGACCCGCATGCCGACGACCAGCTGGCTCCGGAACCGCTGGTCGAAGTACCGGCCGAAACCGCCTGACCGCGGACACTTGGGGGAGGACAGACAGTGGCATTTGATGAGAGCTTCGATCTCGTGATCGTCGGCAGCGGCTGCGCGTCGGTGACGGCGGCCCTGACCGCGAAGTCGCTTGGCGGCAGCGCGGTGATTGTCGAAAAGCAGGCGCTGTTCGGCGGGTCTACGGCCTATTCGGGCGGTATCGCCTGGATTCCCAACAACCCCCTGCTCGACGACGACAACGAGGAAGATTCGCGCGCCTATCTCAACGCCATTGTCGGCGAACCGGACAAGGCATCGCCTGTCGCCAAGCGCGAAGCCTATCTGAAGGAGGGGCCGAAAGCGGTGCAGTTCCTGCTCGACCAGGGCGTCAAGCTGATCCGCGTGCCCTGGCCGGATTACTATTCCGATGCGCCGGGCGGCCACGAATACGGCCGCACCATCTCCGCCGCCTTGTTCGACCTGCGAGAACTGGGCGACTGGCAGGACCGGGTCGGCTTCTTCTACGGCTTCCCCCGGCTTCCCGTCGGCTCGTGGGAATTCGTAGACCTCACGCTCGCCAAGACCACCTGGAAAGGCAAGATCGCGGCGATGAGGCTGGCGTTCAAGATGGCGAGAGACAAGTTGACGGGCGCAAGAACCGTGGGCTCCGGCAACGCGGTGCAGGGCCGCTTCCTCAAGGCGGCGCTCGACGCGCAGATCCCGCTCTACATGGAAACCGAGATCGTCGGGCTCGAGACCGAGGACGGCAGAGTCACTGGTGTCAGGGTCCGCGACAAGAATGGGGAGCGCTCCATCGGCGCCAACCGGGGCGTCCTGCTGAACGCGGGCGGCTTTTCGCGCAATGCCGAGATGCGCAAGAAATACCAGCCGCAGCCCAACACGGGCGAGTGGACCATGGTCAATCCCGGCGATACCGGTGACGTCATGCAGATGGCGATGGCGCTGGGCGCCGACATCGACTGCATGGAAGAGGCCTGGTGGACGCCCGGATCGCTGCTGCCGGACGGCAAGTACGGAGGCTTTCACGTCCCCGGCGAAAGCGGCAAGCCGCATATCATCATCGTCGGACCGGACGGCAAGCGGGTCGGCAACGAAGCTGGCGCCTATATGGAATTCGGGCAGCGCATGTACGCCAGAGGCGCGGTCCCTTCCTGGGCAATCCTCGAAAGCCGCTGCCTGAAGAATTACAGCTGGGGACCGCTGCTTCCCGGCAAACCAAAGAAGCCATGGATCGACAACGGCTATCTCACCGTCGCCGACACGATCGAGGAGCTGGCGCAGAAATGCGGCATCGACGTCGAAGGGCTCAAGGCCGAGGTCGCGCGCTTCAACACCTTCGCCGAGAAGGGCGTCGACGAGGATTTCAAACGCGGGGCGAGCCACCACAACAAGGCCATGGGCGACCCCAGCCACAAACCCAATCCCTCGCTGGGCAAGATCGAGAAGGGCCCGTTCTACGCGGTGAAGATCTGGCCGCTGGACGTCGGCACCTCCGGCGGCCTGGTCACCGACGAATATTCGCGCGTTGTGCGCGAGGACGGTTCGGTGATCCCCGGTCTCTACGCGGCGGGCAACATCACCGCCCCGGTTGTAGGGCACACCTATCCGGGCGCTGGAGCCAGCATCGGCGGCGGCATCGTCTTCGGCTATGTCTCGGCGCGCAATGCGTTGGGCGCGAACTAGGCCGGCGCCGGCTAGAGGACGCGCGCGAAGCCGGCGGTGCCCTTCGGCGGTGTCGGCCCCTTCGAAGCGGTATCGGCAGCGACAACGTCCACGGGCGAACCGTGACCGCCGAAAATCGCCTGCACATTGCGCACGCACAGCGCTACGCCGTCATCGGCGAGCGTATACCAGACAAGCTTGGCTTCCTTGCGTGTGCTGACCAGCCCGGCCCGGCGCAGTGCGGCGAGCTGCTGGCTCAGCGCGGGCTGGCCGATCCCCGTCAGCTCCGCGATTTCGCCGACATTGTGCTCGCCGTCCAGCAGGCAGGACAGGATCATCAGCCGCTGCGGCTGAGCGAAGACCTTCAGCTTTTCGGCGGCTTCGACGGCTGCATCGCGGTCCTGAAAAAGCGTGCTCAAGACGACTTCACGAACCGGCAGAACCAGTCCGCCCCGTCCTCGCCCGGCGCTTCGGGGGGCAGTTGCAATGCCGGCTTGCCGTGGTCCCAGCCCTCTGGCGCGAGCACGGGTTCGGTCGAGACCTTTTGCAGGGCCTTCAGCAGGCGCAGCATTTCCTCGACCGAGCGGCCGACATTGTGCGGATAGCAAGTCGATGCACGAATGATGCCTTCGGGATCGATGTAAAAGGCCGAACGCATGTTGGTACTGTCAGTCGAATGCTCGTCGATCATTCCGTAAGCCAGGCCGACCGCCATGGTGGGGTCCTCGAGCAGGGGAAAGCGCACCTCGATGTCGAACAGATCCCTGAGCGCGCGCAGCCAGGCGAAATGTGCGTAGAGGCTGTCCACCGAAAGGCCGAGCAGCACGCAGTCGAGCGCTTCGAACTCGTCCTGTCGTCGGGCGAGTTCGGCAAACTCGGTGCTGCACACCGGCGTGAAATCGGCGGGATGCGAGAAGAGAATGACCCACTTCCCGCGAAAGTCCGAAAGCTGCACTTCGCCCACAGTCGAGCGGGCCCTGAAATCGGGGGCCAGATCGCCGATCCGTGGGCTTGCGTTTGGGTAACTGTTATCCGTTTCCATCAATCCGTCCTCGGGCCACGCTGCTGCCCCAGCCGGCCTCTTGACGCAAGCAGTCTATAAAATTACATAGTTTATGTAAATAAGAATTTGCAGGAGTTTTACCGTGAGCGACGTGGTTCTTTCCAAGGCCAGCGCCCAGATTGCCGAAGCCGCCAGGGGCGCCCCCGTGATCGAGGCCTTCTTCGACGCGGACACCTTCACAGTCTCATATGTGGTGCATGACCCCGAAACGTTGAAGGCCGCCATCATCGACAGCGTACTCGACTATGACCCGGCGTCGGGCCGTACGTCCTTCTCCTCAGCCGATGCCATCGCCGCCTATGTCGGCGAAAGGGGCCTGTCGGTCGAGTGGCTGCTGGAGACGCATGCCCACGCCGACCACCTGTCCGCCGCGCCGTACCTCCAGCAGAAGCTCGGCGGGAAAATCGCGATCGGCGGACATATCGTTACTGTGCAGGAGACCTTCGGCAAGCTGTTCAACGCCGGCAGCGAGTTCCAGCGCGACGGTTCCGACTTCGACCATCTGTTCGCCGACGGAGACGAGTTCAAGATCGGCAACCTCAGAGTCACCGTGCTGCATGTGCCGGGCCATACTCCGGCCTGTATCGCCTATGTCATCGGCGACGCCGTGTTTGTCGGCGATACCATGTTCATGCCCGACTACGGCACGGCCCGGGCCGATTTTCCCGGGGGCGACGCACGCACCCTCTACCGCTCGCTGCGCCGCATTCTTGAGCTTCCGCCCGACACGCGGCTGTTCATGTGCCACGACTACCTGCCGGAAGGGCGCGAACACTACGTTTGGGAAACGACGGTCCGCGAACAGCGCAAGCTCAATATTCACGCCCATGACGGCATCAGCGAGGACGAATTCGTCGCCATGCGCGAAGGGCGCGACAAGACGCTGGCAATGCCGCGGCTGATTCTCCCTTCGGTGCAGGTGAACATGCGCGCCGGCCACCTGCCGCCCGCCGAGGATAACGGCGTCAGCTACCTCAAGATTCCGGTGGATGCGCTGTGAGCGGCACGCCCAAACTGGCCATGGCGAAGGCCGGGCGGCATTGGGCATGGCGGGCAACGACGGGAATGGTCTAGGAAGCCGCGTCTGAACGGCTCATGCGATGAACAAGCTCGCCCGCATATTTCCCGTCTTCGACTGGGGGCGCGGCTACGGCCGCACGGCGCTGTCGAACGACCTGGTCGCCGCCGCGATCGTCACCATCATGCTGATCCCGCAAAGCCTGGCCTATGCCATGCTGGCCGGACTGCCGCCGGAAGTCGGTCTTTACGCCTCGATCCTGCCGATCATCGCCTATGCGCTGTTCGGCACCAGCCGGACAATGGCGGTGGGACCGGTGGCGGTGATCTCGCTGATGACCTTTTCAGCGGTCAGCCGGATCGCGCCGGTGGGAAGCCCGGAGTTCCTCCAGGCCGCACTGGTGCTGGCGCTGCTGTCCGGCCTGCTGCAGGTGCTGATGGGCGTCTTGCGGCTGGGCTTCCTTGCCAATCTTCTCTCGCATCCCGTGGTGTCGGGCTTCGTCACTGCCAGCAGCCTCATCATCGCCACCAGCCAGCTCAAGTCGATCCTCGGCGTGACTGCAAGCGGCAGCACGTTGCCCGAACTGCTGCGCACGCTGCTTCCCAATCTCGTCCACACCAATCTGCCCACCGTGGCCATCGGCGTGACGGCGACCGCCTTCCTGTTCTGGGTGCGCAAAGGGCTTGAGCCCGTGCTGGTGAAACTGGGTCTTGCGCCGCGTCCGGCCGAGATGATCGCCAAGGCCGGCCCGATCGCCGCAATCGCGCTGTCGACGCTCGCCGTCGTTGGCCTTGGCCTTGAGGATAGGGGCGTGAAAGTCGTCGGCCTGATCCCGAACAGCCTGCCCCCCCTCACCCTGCCGATATTCGATGCCGGCTTGTGGAGCCAGCTGCTCGTTCCCGCGCTGCTGCTTTCGGTCATCGGCTTTGTCGAAAGCGTGTCGGTCGCGCAGACGCTGGCGGCCCGCAAGCGCCAGCGCATCCGGCCGGATCAGGAGCTTATCGGGCTCGGCACCGCCAATCTCGCGTCGGCCTTTTCGGGGGGCTATCCGGTTACCGGCGGCTTCGCCCGTTCAATCGTGAATTTCGATGCCGGCGCCGAAACGCCCGCCGCCGGGGCCTATACCGCAATCGGCATTCTCGTCTCGGTTCTGTTTCTCACGCCGTTGCTGGAATCGCTTCCGGTCGCGACACTGGCAGCGACGATCATCGTCGCCATTCTCAGGCTGGTCGATCTGAAGAAGGTGATCGAGACGTGGCGCTATTCCCGCGCCGATTTCGCGGCGATGACGGCAACGATCCTCGTCACGCTGCTGGCCGGCGTCGAAAGCGGGGTGATCGCGGGCGTCGGCCTCAGCCTCGCGCTGTTTCTGTGGCGCGCCTCTCGTCCGCATGCGGCGATCGTCGGCCGGGTGCCGGAGACCGAGCATTTCCGCAACGTCAAGCGCCACAAGGTGTTCACCGATCCGCGCGTGCTCACCATCCGCATCGACGAAAGCCTGACTTACCTCAACGCCCGCTGGCTTGAGGAATTCGTGCTGGAAGAAGTGGCGGACCATCCCGAGCTGAAGCACCTGATCCTGATGTGCTCGGCGGTCAATACAATCGACGCCTCGGCCCTGGAGAGCCTGGAAGCGATCAACCATCGGCTGGCAGATTCAGGCGCGAAGCTTCACTTGTCCGAAGTGAAGGGGCCGGTGATGGACGCGCTCGAACGCTCGCATTTCCTGGAAGAGCTGACCGGCGAGGTCTGGCTTTCGCAGAATGCCGCTTTCGATGCCATCATTGCCCTGGCCGAGCGCGAAGAGGAAGCAAAGAAGCCGGCCGACCTGTGGATGGCCCGGGGTCTTATCTGACGGGTTGCGCTACCAGCGCCCGCCGCGTTCGGCGGTAAGCGGCCGCTCATAGGACGGATCGCTGCGGTCGCGGTTGCCCCTGAGATACCCGCTGCCGACGACGCCTTGCCCGTTGGGCAGCACGGCCTTGCCCTCCAGCAACACTTCGACTGTCGCCCGCCGCAGGACGATCCCCCACTTGCCGTCGCGTTTTTCGAGCCGATCAATGTAGCGGCCGCCCAGCATGCGCGAAGTCTCGGCTCCCTTGTCGGCAAACAGGCCGATCACATAGCTTTCCGTATGCGCGACATCGCCGTCGATCTCACAGCTGTGCATGGTTACATTGTGGAGGCTGGCCTCGCTGATCGCGGCATGGGCGTGATTGGCGTGGTCGCCATAGTCGGATCCCTTGATGAGTTGCTGGCCGAGTTCATGAAGCCCGTCCTCGTGATAGGCGCCGACGATCAGTTCCTTGTCGAAGCGGTCGTTCCCGCGCGAGGTGCGCGTGAGGCAATCGAGGATCTCCTGCCGGTCGGTCAGATACTGGAGTTTGCGTTCCAGTTCGGCGAGACGTTCTTCACTCATGCTCGTTCATCCCCGCACGACGTGGCTCTGGTAGGTCCAGGGATAGCTGCCGTCCATGTCGCGATAGGACGGCGGCTGGCGGCCGCCTTCATCCTTGATCCCATACTCTGTGGCCAGTTCCGCGCCGATCAGAGTCTTGCCGCTCTTCTCCCCGAGCTTGGGGTCGTTATACATTGCCCAGATGATGTGGCCGGTGAACTCCGGCGTTTCGGAAATGGCTTCGAGCCCGCCGAACTTCTCCCGATCTGAATCGATGACCATTCTCAGCCGCTCGGTCAGTACTGCACCCATCCAGATCGATGCAGTGCTCACGTCCGCTCCAGCATGTTTGAAATCGGCATCCATGTCGAATGCCATCTTGTCGAGGCTCGCCTTGTGGGCGCCATAGGCTGGACCCAGCGAATAGTGCACTGACCCGGGAGCGGAAGTGAAGATGATGAGGCCGCTGCCCTGTTCGATCATCGTCGGCGCGGCGAACCACGAAGCGACATAGGAGCTGCGGATGCCGACATCGATCATGTCCGCCAGCTTCAGCGGCTTTTCCCAGAAATTGCCGGGCAGCGTCAGCTCGTCGTGGACCGCAGCCGCATTGTTTACGAGAATGTCGAGCCGGCCCTGCTCGGCCTTCACCTGCTCGAACAGCGCCTTGACCTGCTCGTCGTCGCCACTGTCGCAGGCTACCGCAATGCCCTTGCCGCCCGCAGCTGTGACGGCGTTGGCCGTCTCCGAAACCGTGCCGGCAAGGTGATGATCGCCCGGTTTCACCGTGCGGCCGGTAACGTAGACCGTGCAGCCGTGGCCGCCCAAGGCGATGGCAATCCCCCGCCCTGCCCCGCGGCTGGCTCCGGTAACGACGGCAACGAGTGGCTTGTCAGGCATGGTCTGTCTTCTCCCCTCGGCCCGCACCACACGAGCCAGCTTGATTCGTCACGCTGTTAGCAAGCGCGAACAGGCCGGGTCCAGCACGTTTCAAACGTTTGCGGCGGCCTTTGCCACTTCCTGGTTCCTCAGGATGAAGCGCTGGATCTTGCCACTCGGCGTCTTGGGCAGGCTTTCGGCGAATTCTACTTCGCGCGGATAGGCATGGGCGGAAAGGCGCGCCTTCACATGGGCGGCAAGTTCTTCGGCAAGCTTGTCCGATGGCGCGACGCCGTCCTGCAGGACAACGAAGGCCTTGACGATTTCGGTGCGTTCCGGATCGGGCTTGCCGATCACCGCCGCTTCGACGACGGCGGGATGTTCGACCAGCGCGCTCTCCAAATCGAACGGGCCGATCCGATAACCGGCCGAAGTGATCACATCGTCGGCGCGGCCGACAAAGCTGATGCTGCCGTCTTCATTCAGCTCCGCCGAATCCCCGGTGATGTAGTAACGCGAGCCGAGCCGCTCCGTCTCGCGCCCGAGATAGCCGGTGAACCAGAAGAAGGGCGATCGTGTCAGTTCGACCGCGAGATTGCCCGGGATGCCGGGAGCCAGCTCCTCATGACCGTCGCTCACTACCGCGACCCGGAAGCCCGGTACCGAATAGCCGGCAGCGCCGAGATGAACGGGATGATCCAGCCCGTGGTGGTTGCACAGCACCATGCCCATTTCGGTCTGGCCGTAGTGGTCGTGGATCGCGACATCGAGATGCCGGGCGAACCAGCGGATCACTTCGGGATTGAGCGGCTCACCCGCGCTGCTGACCACCCGGAGCCGGCCCCTGACCGGCGCGAGAGCATCCGGGCCGGCGGCAACCAGCATGCGGTAGGCGGTCGGTGCCCCGGCAAGAATGGTGATGCCGTGATCCACGATCACGCTGACGGTGCTCTCGACACTGAACGGCCCGTTGTAGATCAGCGTTTCATGGCCCAGCGCGAGCGGCCCGATCACGGCGTAGTACAAGCCGTAGGCCCAGCCCGGATCGGCGATGTTCCAGTAGCGGTCCTCTGGCCGCAAACCCACGGCCAGCGTCATGTAGCCAGCAAAGGACGCGATTGCCCTCAGCGGCACTAACAGGCCCTTGGAAGGGCCGGTCGTGCCCGAGGTGAACATGATCAGGAACGGGTCATTGGGTGCACGCGCGACCGGATCAAGGCCCGGCGAACGGCCCGCGATCTCGGCATGGAAATCGAGATCGCCTTGCGGAACCGGCGCACCCTCGCCCACGACCGTGACCACTTTCGCGTCATGGCGAACGTCGTCCAGTTTCGCGCGTTGCCCTGCGTCGGCGACAATGACACGGGCGCCGGACTGCTTCACCCGATGCTCGATCGCTCTTGGGCCGAACGCTGTGAACAGCGGCTGGTAAATTGCGCCGAGGCGCCAGACGGCAAGCGCGGTCACGAACAGCTCCGGGATTCGCGGCAGCAGCGCGGCCACGACATCGCCAGCCGCCACGCCATTGCCCCGCAGCACCTGCGCGAAGCGGTCCGACAGGTCCTTCAGCTCCTCGAAGGTGTAGCGGCGCCGGCTACCGTCGCACGAGACGGCATTGAGCGCCATGCGATCAGCGCCGCAATGCCGGTCGCAGCACAACGCTGCTGCGTTGAGGACAGCGCCGGGATCACCCAAAATGGCGCGCTCGGCCGCTTCGGCGTCGAACGCCGCATATGTTTCCGCGTAGGACCGGATTGCCTCACCCATGGCCTTCTTCCCGTTGCGGCCACACATTGGCAATCACACACCCTGCGACGCAAGCCGAAACCGCACGGGCCCGCCCGCTCCTCGTGGCCAGGCCCAAGGCCCCACTATGAAACACAGTTGCTCAGAAATATTGCGTCGGCTAGTCGGCAATGGCGAACCGAACGGGAGAGGAAACCATGCGCCGCATTTCGCTTGGCCTGATTGCTGCCGCAGGAGCGGCAATGCTTGTCGCCGGTTGTTCTAAGACAGGCGGATCGCCGCAGCCCGAGGAAGGCATCGGCGCAGACGCGAACTGGGTCGCGCCGCAAGGCGGCTTCGATGAAGCGGGTTACAGCCGGCTCGACCAGATCACGCCGGACAACGCCGGCAAGCTGGGCCTCGCCTGGTACATGGACCTGCCCGATGAAGTGACGCTGGAAGCGACGCCGCTGGCTATCGACGGCACGCTCTACTTCTCCGGCGGCTATGCCGAGGTCTATGCAGTCGATGCGGTAAGCGGCGAACTGCTCTGGAAATTCGACCCGGAAACCTGGAAGCGCAGTCCGGACAAGTTCACATTCGGCGCCAATCGCGGTGTCGCCTACGAAGACGGCCGCATCTTCGTCGCCGAGATGGACG
>JAGREL010000269.1 GCA_020446575.1 Novosphingobium sp.
CAGGTCGTTGGGGAACTCGATATCGGCTTTGTCGATCTCGTCGATCAGCAGCACTGGCAGCTTCTTGGAAGTGAAGGCATCCCAAAGCTTGCCGCGCTTGATGTAGTTGGAAATGTCGTGGACCCGTTCGTCGCCGAGCTGCCCATCGCGCAGGCGGGCGACCGCGTCATATTCATAGAGCCCCTGATGCGCCTTGGTAGTGGACTTGACGTTCCACTCGATCAGCGGCGCGCCCATGGAATCGGCGACTTCCTGTGCCAGCACCGTCTTGCCGGTACCGGGCTCGCCCTTTACCAGCAGCGGCCGGCGTAGCGTCACCGCGGCATTGACCGCGACCTTGAGGTCCTCGGTGGCGACATAGCTGCTGGTGCCTTCGAAACGCTGCATTATTCCATCCCGTTGATCGAGCTTCGATCACCCGGTTAGGTTGTGCGTTGCAGCGAGGCAAGCGGCAATTGCGCGAGAGATGGCCGGGATCCGGACAGCGGCGGACCGGCAGTGCAGCGGAAAAACGGTAGCGTATTCCTATCCGACCGCCAGACGCGGCTGGGCCTCTTCCTTCCCAGAGCGGCGCTCGGCGACGCGGACGCAGTTCTTGCCTGCCTGCTTTGCCGAATAAAGGGCCGCGTCGGCCATGGGGATGAGGTCGGCTAGCGAGGTCGAGGTTTCCGGTATTGCGGCAATGCCCAGCGAGGCGCTGATCGCCACTCCGTGTGCTTCCGACAGGCCTTCGATCCGCGACCGCAGCATTTCGGCCTTGAGTTGCGCATCCTGCGTGCCGCAATCGGGAAGGATCACCAGCAGCTCCTCGCCTCCGTAGCGGCTGACGACGTCGGACGGCCGCAGGGCAGCAACAAGCTGGCTGGCGACGTCGCACAAGACGGCGTCGCCCTTTGCATGGCCGTATTCGTCGTTAAGATGCTTGAAGTTGTCGAGATCGATCATCACAACCGATGTTGAGCTTCGGTTGCGCTCGGCAAGGCTCACATAACGGTCGAGCGCGTCTTCCATGTAGCGGCGGTTGTAAAGTCCGGTCAGCGGATCGCGCAACGACTGCGTTTGCAGTTTCTCCCGCAATGCGATGTTGGAGAGCGCCAGCGAGATGGAATCGGCGATGGCCCTGGCGAGCCGGCGGATGTTCATCAGGCGCTGGAACGAATTCTCCGTATCGATGGCGAGCACAAGCAGCCCATGCACTGCGCCCCGAGCCATC
Source organism: Novosphingobium sp. (assembly GCA_020446575.1). Taxonomy (GTDB): domain Bacteria; phylum Pseudomonadota; class Alphaproteobacteria; order Sphingomonadales; family Sphingomonadaceae; genus Novosphingobium. The sequence continues at coordinate 1,214 of JAGREL010000269.1, forward strand.
ATCGGCACTTCCAGCGTCGCGGCGCTGCCGATCGCATGCGCGCAGCACAGCGTGTTCTCCGAAGGGTCGTTGATATGCGGCTTGCCGCGCTTGAGCGCCCAGCAGCTCGACGGCAGCAGCGTGTCGGGAGGCGTGAAGGTCTCGTCCCCGCTCCACGCCTTGGCAAGGTCAAGCCGGTCGCGCGAATTGTTGAACACATACAGCGCACCGCCAAAATCAGGCAGCAGACGCTTGCTTGTCGCCATGAGGACCGAGCCTGCATCCTCATGGCCTTCGGCGGCCTGCAGCATGTCGGTCATGGAAAAGAGCTCTTCCATCTGGTGATGTGCCCGGAGGGACTGCTCGGCGATGGCCGTGCGTGCATTGAGTTCCTTAACGGATCCGCGCTCCAGCAGGACTCCGAAGAAAATCGAAAAACCGAGGGAGACCAATGCGACGAAGATGGCAGGGTGCGGGTTTTCGTTCATGAAGGTCAGCGCCGCCACGAGCGCGCCGCACGTGAGCATCGGCAGCACGAAAATCACGCGACTCAGCGTGTTCGCGATCGGTTCGCTTCTGTCGAGAAAACCAGCGTCCTGCATTGTTGTTTTTCGCTTCCCGCGCCTCGTGACCAGGAACGCTACAGGACAATGATTTAGATAAAATAAACTGTATCTGGCAGGAAACAGAGTTGGAAGGCGATGTGCAATTCGGCCCAGACGCCTGCTCTTCAAGGATCTGGAGCTAAGGCATCCACCTTCATTATGGCTTGACCCGTGGCCGCCCGAGGTAATCCATCTTGCCGATGGGCAGCCCCTGATTGCGCAGGATGTCGTAGGCGGTGGTCGCGTGGAAATAGAAGTTCGGCAGGGAAAAGGTCAGAAGGAAATCCTCGACGGTGAACTCCATCCTGACCTTGCCGCCGAATGCGAATTTCATGTCGCGCCCCACCATGGCGTCGATCTCGGCGGGCTCGACAGCCTGGAGCAGCGCGGTGGCATCGGCGACTTCCTTGCGCAGCGACGCGAAGTCGAGCGGGACCTCGTGCAGTTCGGGCTCGAACATGCCGGCGCGCACGCCTTCGATCGCCCGCGACGAGTGGTGTCCGCATTCGAACACCTGCTTGGCGAAGTTCCACTGGTCTTCTGCAAGGCGGGTGCCGGTGAGCGCCTCGGCATCCAGGCCATTCGTCCTGCAATGCTCTTCGGCCTTGTCGATGAGCCCGGAAACGGAAGGCAGAATTTGCAGGAATGTTCCTACCGTGGCGGTGTGGAGCGAAACGGACATGTCAGGCCTCTCCCGATCTGAAACAGGGGAAAACGCTAGGCCATCGGCGCGGGGGATGTAAATCGATTCGGTCGCCGCGGATGCCGCCGGGCGTGCGGCTATTGCTCGCGCGGCTTGCCCGGTTGCAGCAATTCGAAGACGTTGCCGTCGGAATCGCGGCAATAGGCAGCCCTCATCCCGCCGCCCATGAACGTCTTCACCGGGCTGTGGATCCGCACATTGGCCGCGCGCAGCTTCTCGTAGGTGGCGTCGATATCGTCCACTTCGACACCGAAATGCGAATAGCCCCGGTCGCTCACCAGATATTCGGGGTTCTTGTCGGCAGGCTTCGGGTTGGAGAATTCGAACAGTTCGAGCTGGAGCGAACCCTTGCCGATCATGCACATGCGGCCTTCGACACCGGGAATGTCCATGATTTCGGAGAACTGTTCTCCGCCGAAGGGAAAAACCTCGCAGAGTTGCTCCATTCCGAGCAGCTCGCGATAGAAGTCTATCGAGCGCTCGATGTCGGACACCGAAATGCCGACATGATTGAACTTCAATGTCATGGCTGCCTCTCCACGCTCCCCGCGGCTCGTTTCCCATCAAATCTAGCGGTGCGGAGGCATTTCGCAATTTGTCATTGCCGGCGCGGTGTTGCCGTCGAACGGGAATTGCCTCTCAGAACGCCACCTCGAAACCCAGCCGGACCGTGCGCGGTTGCAGGGGAGTGATCTGGTTGCGATCGCGCACCAGGAAGGGCGATCCAAGTGCGAAGCGGTTTCCCCTGGAATCCAGCAAATTGGTGAGTGCCAGGCTCACTCCGTAGCGCTCGCCGACGAGCCTGAACTCAAGGCCGGTATCGAGATAGTCGCCCTGCAGCTGGCCCAGGATAGGACCGATCCCGAGCGTCGATTTGCCGACATAGCGCGCATAGCCGTCCATCCTGAAGTCGAGACGGTCCGACAGCGGCGCGGAATAGGCGAAACCGAAGCGGCCGGTGACATCGGCAATGTTGGGCAGGCGGGTGAATTGCGCCAGCGCCTCGCTGGCGTCGGAGCTGTCGAGGCCCGACGATCCGGTTACCGGCGTTAGCGTGGCCCTTCCGGTCACCTTGGTGTCATTGAGATAGACCGCGGCGTCGATTTCCAGTCCTGGCAGCGGCCGCCAGCGGGAAGTCACGCCGAAGGACAACACGCGGCCGTCGCCGACATTGGCCGTGGTCGGGAAGCCGAAGCCGTCGATCAGGTCTGCCTGGATGTTGCGCCAGTCGGTCAGGGAAGCGCTTGCTTCCAGTTCCAGGGTGCCGTTGCGATAGCGCCCGCCCGCCTCGTAGGTTTCCACCCGGTCGCCCTTGAAGCGCTGGATGAAGTCGCGCCGCACGGCAACTCCGCCGGGCCGGAAGCCCTGCTGGTAGCGCGCGAACAGCGTCGTCCGGCTGTCCGGCCGATAGGCGAGCGCGGCCGAAGGTAGCACGCGGGTTTCCGATCTTGCCGCCGCCGCCTGGGGATCGGCACTGAAGGCGACCGCCTGCGTTGCATCTTCCGAGCTGCCGGACAGTCGCGAGTGCGTCAGCCTGCCGCCCAGTGTCAGGGTGAGACGGTCGATCGGTTCCACCGTCCCCTCGCCGTAGAGCGTCGCTTCCCGAACGCGGTTGCGCGCGCCGGTCAGCGCCATGCCGAACATCGATTCCTCCAGATCGCGGTTCACCGTTCCCTCGTTGTGCAGCAGGCTGACACCGGCCAGCCAGCCCGTGCCGTCCGGCCCGCGCCGTGCAAGGCGGGTTTCGGCGGTGAACATGTGGATATGGTTCGACTGGGTGACGCCCGCGGTCGGTGCGGCAGCCGTGGGGCTCAGGATCACCTCTCCGCTGTCCGTCAGCACGAAATCCTCGCGCGGCAGGCTCGGCGATGCGCTGACGACGAGATCGCCCGTCCGGGTAAAAGCCACGCCGTCGAACTGTTCGAAGACATACTGCCTGGCGTAACCGAGAGAGGTGGTCAGCTCGAGATTGTCCCACTGCTTGCGGGCCACGAGGTCGACCAGCCAGAAATCGTTGCGGAACGGCTGGGCAATAGAGCTTGAGCGGGAGAGGTTGCCCCCGCGCTCGGAGTACTGGCTGTCGTCACCGTCGATGGTCTGGCCCAGCGCATTGGCGTCCAGGGTCCAGCCGTCGCCGGGTTCGAAGCGCAGTGCCGCCCTTCCGCCGAAGGTCTTGACCCGGTTGACGTCGTTCTTGCCCCGCCCGGTGTCGTCGATATAGCCGCCTTCGATCGCACCGAAGCCGACCGCCCGGAACGCGAGCCGGTCGTCCTGCAGCGGCAGGTTGACGACGGCGCCGCCGTCGACGCCCGGCTTGCCATGCTGCACGGCTTGCACGCCGCCCCAGGCCATTGACTGGTACGAGTCGAGATCGGGCGAGCGCGGAACGACCCGCACAACGCCGCCCAGCGAGCCGGCGCCGTAAAGTGTGCCCTGTGGGCCTTCGAGTACCTCGATGCTGCGCACGTCGTAAAGCCGCAGGCTGGGGTCGGGCGCGGCGTAGGTGATTCGGCTGTTGCCCCAGTACTGGCCGACGGTGGCCTGGGTCGGCCCGACGAAGCTTGAATCGGCAATGCCCCGGATGAACAGCTTGTTCCGCCCGGGGCCGAGATGGGTCGATACGACGCTGGCGACGCGCGCCTCGATCGCGCTGGTGCCGCGCGTGCTGTCCGCCGTCGACAGCCGGTCGCCGTCGATGATCTGCACGCCGCCCGGATAGGCGCCGAGCGGTACGTCGCGCTTGCTGCCGGTAACGACGATTTCGACTGGCGGTGGTGGTGGAGCCTGCGGCGCGGGGCGGGGTTCCGGCTTGCGTGCGGCCGCGCTTGCCGATTGCGGCCTGTGCGGCACCGGTTCGATCAGATAGGTGTCGGGAGCGATAAGCCGTGCGCGAACCCGGCTGTCTCGCAGCATTCGCCTGAGCGCCTGAGCTACCGTAAGCCTGCCGTGCACCGCTCGCACCGGAATCCCGGCGAAGCTGGAATCGCGAAAGCCGATGCTCACGCCGCTCTGGCGGCTGAGAATACGGATCGCCTGATCGAGACGGACGGCGGGCACGTCGATCTCGGCCACCCGCTCCTTCGCGAGAGCGGGCGTCGAGATCAGCACGCTGGCTGCGAACAGGGCGCTAGGGAATCGTGTCATCGGCCGGAGTCATTTTCCACGCATCCCCGGCGGGAGTGAATGTCACGCCCAACAAAGCCCCGGCGCGGGGCAGCACCTGCTCGGCCGGTCCATCGATAACCAGCGTGCCGGTGAAATGCATGCGGTCCGATCCCGGGGCGGCGTGGATCGGCTGCCCGATATTGCGCCCGAGATCGCGGGCGATGCGGTCGAGCGGCGCATTGTCGTATTGCAGCAGTCCGGATTGCCAGGCGCCGATTGCATGGGGACTCGCCCGGCGCAGGACGGGTTCCGCATCGAGCGTCGAGCGCGAGAGCGCGTCGCCGGCATTGAGGCGGATCCCGTTCTTGCCCTGTTCGTAGATCACGGAGCCTTCGGCCACCGCGACGTCGAGCGATCCGTTCTGATGAACGACATTGAAGACGGTGCCGGCATCGATCAGCCTGGTCCTGCCGATCGTCACCACGAACGGATTGTTTTCGTCGTGCTCGACGGTGAAAAGCGCCTCGCCGTCGGCGAGTTCGATCTGGCGGGGCTTTTCGGGGTCGATCGTGATGCGGGTTCCGCCGTTGAGCACGACATGCGAGCCGTCGTCGAGCTCGACGGTCCGGTGCTCGCCTACGGTCGTTGCGTATTCCTGCGGCGAATGGTTCGGGCCGAGCACGGTCCAGCTTGTCAGGGCCGCGATGACGGCTGCGATCGCGCCACCCAAAGCCAGCCAGCGCACACGTCGTGGCGAAATCTGCGGCGTCGCGGGGCGAGGTGCGTGGGTGAACAGCTCTCCCGCCCAGGCGTCCGTTTCCAGCCCCGCCTCATAGGCGGCAAGGTGCGCCGGATCGCTTTCGAGCCATTCGGTAAGACCTTTCCAGTCCCCGAAAGCAGGATCGCGCGTGCGGATCACCCAGAGGCGGGCCGCCTCCTCTATCTCTTCGGAAAATTGCGTCGTCATGGCATAGCCCCTGCCGCGACGAGCTCCATTTCACTATGTGACATAGAACCTCGTCATGCGACCCCCCCTGTCACGACGAAGCGGATGACCTTATTCCGCATCGAACTTCGCCTTGATCTGCGTCAGCGCGCGATAGGCCTTCTGCAAGTCCTTCTCGACCGAGCTCAGGCTGATGCCAAGCTCGTGCGCGATTGCTGCCTGCCCGGTGCCCTCCAGGCGGTAGCGTCTGAATACCAGTTCGACTCGAGGCCCCAGCGCCGCCAGCGCTTGCTCCACTTCGCGAAGCTGTTCGCGGGCGATCAATACGCGCTCGCCCAGCGGCTGCTCCTCGGCCGGGGTCAACGTGTCGTGCCAGTCGAACTGACGGCGCTCGCGGCTGACGGTGGAGCGCCGCATGTCGCGCATCAGGTTTTCGGCGGCACGGAACAGATAGGAAATCGGGTCGGCGACCGGCTGGCCCGACGTTCCCGCGACGCGCTGCCAGAGATCCTGCAGCAGGTCCTCAGCGTCGTCGCCGGCTCCCCGCGCGGCCAGGAAGCGCAGCAGGCGGTTACGCTCATTGAGGACCACGCGCTGGAGCCCGTCTATATGTTCCTCCCGATTCGCAGCGATCGAACTAGGTTGCCCCACTACCCCTGCGCGGCGGGCATCGGCAGCGCGCGAATCGACGAGCCGGTGCGTGACAAAGGTGGATGAGCAATCGGATGTCAAAAACCGTCTCCCCCCTCCGGTCTGCTTGCGGCGCGCAATCGCGCGAACTGCGAGATATGGGGAAGCGAATCTGTACGCCAGCCGAACGACGGTTCGGATAGAGGTGTATCTCCCCGCAAATAGGCCAGCGGATCTCGCGCCCTGCCGTTCGTCCGCACTTCGAAATGGAGATGGCTTCCCGTCGAGCGGCCGGTCGATCCCATCAGGGCGATCGTCTGCTGCGGTCCTATCGGCATGCCGGGCCGGACCAGAATCTGCGAAAGATGCGCGTAACGCGTGCGCAATCCGCCGCCGTGATCGATCTCGATCATGTTGCCGTAGCCTTCAGCCCTGCCGGCGAAGCTGATCACCCCGCCGCCCGAGGCGTGGACCGGGGTGCCCGGCGGTCCGGGAATGTCGATCCCCGCGTGCATCCGCTGTGTGCCCGCCAGGGGATCGCTGCGATAGCCGAAGCCCGAGGACAGGCGCGGCAGTTTCACGCTCGGTGGCGTCCGCTGCACCGGTTGGACCGGACGCGCGGGCTGCTCCGGCTCAGCGGACCACGTCATCATCTTCTGCCTGAAGGCGGCGCTGCTTCCGCCTGGCAGCTGCGTGCCCTCGCCGGCTGCGCCGGAAAGGGGCGCGGCCATCAGCCACAGGGCGAGCGGCATCTGGAGGAGGCAAGCGGCCATCGCATGGATGACGGAGCCGCCCTGCCGATCCCGTAACGCCAGCGGGAAAATATTTTTCGGGCGTCCAGCGCATTGCGGGAACCGCTCCCGAACTCCGTCTCGTCCTTTGTCAACAAGACTTTGCACGCAAGGGAGTCTCATATGAATGCCACGGAACGCCGCATGCTGGACATGCTCAGAAAAGGTCGCGAATGCTTCGGCGTTGTCGCGGTGAAGGCGGAATTCGAGGCCGAGGGCACCCGGCCCGACGAATTGCTTCGCCTGCTCGAGCTTGCCTGCCGGGCCGATCTCAAGGTCGCGCTGAAGATCGGCGGGTGCGAGGCTGTGTCGGACCTTCATGCCTCCAGGCTCTACGGCGCCGACTACATCATCGCGCCGATGGTGGAGACGTCCTACGCCCTCTCGAAATTCGTCGACGCCAAGAACAAGACCTATGGCGATGAGGCCGATGGCGCCGAATTCCTGTTCAATCTGGAGACGGACACCGCTCTCGCCAATCTTGAGGACATGGTTCCGCTGGCCAAGGCGGAACTTGACGGGATGGTCTTCGGCCGGGTCGATTTCACCCAGTCGCGCGGGTTGCCGCGCGCGGCGATCAACCACCGGCAGATTACCGACTCCGTGCTGCTGGCAGCGCACGTCTGTGCCGAGAACGATCTTCAGCTGGTGGTCGGCGGTTCGGTCGCGATCGAAGCCGCGCCGGCGCTGCAGGAAATCCGCAGCGTGCGGCTGGACCGGTTCGAGACGCGCAAGGTCGTCTTCGACGGTGCGGTGGTGGAAACGGCCAAATTCAAGGCAGCGATCGCCAACGCCGTCGCCTTCGAGCTCGCCTGGCTGGAGAACAAGCGCGACTACTACCGGTCGATTGCCGACGAAGACCTGCCGCGTATCCGCATGATCGAGGAGCGTAACGCCGCTGCCGCGGGCAGGCGCCTCTCCAGCGTCGCGGCCTGAGCCCATGGCGCTGCGGGAGCAGGTGTCCGCGCTGATGCGCGCGGTCGGCGCGGCGGTGGTCGCGCCGCGCTTCCGCATGCTCGCGGCCGACGAGATCGCCGAGAAGAGCCCCGGAGAGATCGTCACAAGCGCCGATTACGAATCCGAACGCCGGCTTCACGATGGTCTGGCGGCGCTGCTTCCCGCCGCCCGGATCGTCGGTGAGGAGGCCGCCGCGCGCGACCCGTGCTTGCTCGACGCAATCGGCAGCGGGCTGGTCTGGCTGATCGATCCGCTCGACGGCACCGCCAATTTTGCCGCCGGGCGCGAACCCTTCGGCATGATGATCGCGCTGGTCGATGACGGAGTGCCCATTGCCGGCTGGCTGCTCGACCCGCTCAGCGGGCGGCTCTGCCATGCCGAGCGCGGCAAGGGCGCGACCTGCGACGGCGTGCCGGTGCGTGTCCGGGCGCCGCAGCGTACCCCTCTCGTTGCGGCGCTCGGCACGCATTTCCTCAGCCCCGAGCGGCGCGCGCGCGTCCATGCCTGCGCTGAAACCGGGCTTGACGTAGTCCCGGTGCCGCGCTGCGCGGCGGAGAGCTATCCACGCCTTGTCTTCGGCAATGACGATATCGCCCTGTTCCAGCGCATCCTTCCCTGGGACCACGCCGCCGGCATCCTGTTCCTGTGCGAGGCTGGCGGCCATGCCACCCATTGGGACCGGCGGCCCTATCGCGTCGGCGGAGACGGGCAGGGCGTGCTGGTCGCTGCCAGCGAGCCGCTGTGGCAGGCCGCCGCCGACCTCCTGCTGGGGCCGGAGGCGGGTCTCGTCGAAACGGAAGTTTGCGTTTCATGACCATCTGGTTGAGGCAACTGCTTGCGGGCTGTGTTGCCGCTATCCTTCTTACGATGTTTGCCGCCGAAGCCTCGGCGCAACTGTCCGTGCCTGTGCTTCCGGTTCAGCAGCAGGCCGATTCGAGTTTCGGCAATGCCGCCGCGGGTCAGGTTTCGATCCCTTCTGCGGAAACCAGGCCGTTCGAACCCGCGGTTATTGACTCCGACCCCCCGTCGTATCCGCAGGCCGAAACGGTGTCCAAGGCGACAGCCGAGGAGACGAAGCCGATCGAACCTCCACCACCGAGTGAGTTCGAAAGCTTCGTCTCCACCATTGTCAGCAAGCCGCTCCGACGTTTCGGAGCGGAACTGCTTGTGCCCGGCGCGCGGGACTTCACCGCGCCGTCCACCACTGCCATCCCGCCGGACTACCGCCTCAACCCCGGTGACGAACTGCTGCTGGGTCTGAGCGGATCGGTGCAGGCAACCAACCTGCGCCTGACCGTCGACAGCGAGGGACGCATCTTCGTGCCGCGCGTGGGCGCGATCACGGTCGGGGGCGTGCGCTACGGCGACGTTCGTGGGGTGATCGAAAGGCAGGTCTCGCGCCAATATCGCAGCTTCGATCTGGACGTGACGGTTTCGAAACTGCACGGCATCACTGTCTACGTCACCGGTTTCGCGGCGAGGCCGGGCGCCTATACGATGGGTAGCCTCTCGACCCTGGTCAACGCCGTGCTGGCAGCCGGTGGCCCGGCAAGCGGCGGCAGCTTCCGTTCGATCCAGCTGCGGCGCGGCGGCACGCTCGTTTCGGATTTCGATCTCTATGACCTGTTGCTCAAGGGCGACAAGAGCGGCGATGCCGTGCTTCAGAACGGCGACGTCATATACCTCGCTCCCGCCGGCGAACAGGTTGCCGTGATCGGCAGCGTCAACCGCGAGGCGATCTTCGAAGTCGCGCCCGGCGAAACGCTGTTCGACGCCGTGCTCTATTCCGGCGGCATCAACACCGTTGCCGATGGCAGCCGGCTGATGGTGCTGGATTCGCTGCGCGAGGACAACACCGCCTGGCAGCAGATCACCGCCGCCGATGCGCAGATGCGCAAGGCACGCCGGGGCGAAGTGATCCGTGTGCTCTCGCGCGTCGGCATCGCCCGGCCGCTGCAGCAGCAATCGGTGCTGGTCACGATCAGCGGCGAAGTGGCGCGGCCGGGTCGTTACTACTTCAGCCCCGGCACCCGGTTGGCGGATCTTGTCGCCGAAGCCGGCGGGCTCACTTCCGAAGCCTTTCCCTATGCCAGCGTCATTACTCGCGAAAGCGTCAAGCGTGAGCAGCGCAAGAGCTATGACCGTGCGATCGAGGACGCCGAATTCCTGCTTACCGCGCAGCCGATGACTTCGGTCAACCGCGCGCAGCTCGTTCAGCCGGCCAACGTCGCGCTGGTCCGTTCGATCGTCGATCAGCTGCGCCAGCGCGAGCCCACCGGCCGGCTGGTGTTCGACTTGCCGGTCAACGCGGCAGCGTTGCCGGGCGACCTCATTCTTGAAAACAACGACACCGTCTACGTCCCGCCGCGCCCGGTTACGGTCGGCGTGTTCGGCGCGGTGCCGACGCCGGCTTCCTTTGCCTATCACCAGGGCGCCTCGATCAAGGACTACATCCGCCTTGCCGGCGGGGTGCAGAAGCTGGGGGACAAGGGCGAGATCTTCGTGGTGCGTGCCAACGGCACCGTGGTTTCGAAGCGGGCACTCGGCCAGCGCGCGCTGCCCGGCGACCTGATCTTCGTGCCGATCGAGGCGGATCGCGGCGAGTTCTGGGCGCGTCTGCGCGACATCACCAGCAGTCTGTTCGGCGGCGTGGTCGCCGCTGCCTCGGTCAAGGCGCTTACCGATTGAGCCGGCTCGAGGATATTCGGCAACGGGCCGTTGCCTTTGTCGGCGATCCGAAGCAGCGGCGTCGTGCCTATGCAGTAGTTGTGCTGGTGCTGGCAGTGCTCTGCATTGTGCCCAGGCCCTATGTCGCGCGCGCCAAGGTCGTTCCGCAGGATTATTCCAGCATCGGCCTCGGCTCGATGATGAATGCGCTCGGCGCGCAATTCCAGAACCTCGCGGCGCTGTTCGGCGGGGCCAAGCAGCCGGTCGACATGTATCTCGCGATCGGGCGAGGGACCGAAGTCACCGACGATGTGATCAAGCGGCTCAAGCTGGTCGGGCCGGACGGCTATTCCAGCATGGATCGCGCGCGGATCGCGCTTGAGCGTAAAGTCGACGTTCATTCGCTGACCGGCGGCATCATCGAGGTCGAGGTCCGCACCCATGACGCCGACCAGGCGCAGGCGCTGACCCAGGCTTATGTCAGGGCGATCAGCGACCGGATCATCGCGCTCGGACGCGACCGCATCGAGCGCAAGCGGCAAGTGGTGCTCGATCGTTTCAAGGAAGCTGAAGACCGGGTGGTCACCACAGAGGCGGCACTCACCAGATTCCGCCAGAAGAACAGGCTGGCCGCGCCCGAGGCCGAACTCGGCTCGGCCCTGTCGCTCCGTACCCGGCTGGAAGCCCAACTCCAGGCGAAGCTCGTCCAGCTTCAGACCCTGCAGCGCTTTCAGGGCGAGGAGAACCCGCAGCTTCAGTCGCTGCAGTCGGACGTTGCCTCGCTGCGCGCGCAGATCGCACACTCCGCCCGGCCGCAGATGGGCAACGCCGGGCCGAACGTCGCTGGCCTGTCGGAAGTTTCGGGCGAATATCTCGACCTCTACCGCGACTACCGCTTCGCCCAGGCGCTTTACGAAGTCTATTCCCGCGCTTCCGAGGAAGTCGCGGTCGAGACGCTGGCGGGCGATACGGCTTCGGACGTGCAGATCATCGAGGCGCCGCGGCTCGATGCTGACCGCAAGTACAATATCCCCGCCGTGGCGCTGCTTGCGCTTGTGATCCTCGCCGTCCTCTTCACCGAGGTCTACGCGCCCGCCACCGGCATCGACCTGCGCTTCAAGCGCCGTGCGGACACCGAGCCATGATCGCAGTCGCTTGCCGTCCCGAAATCTCGGTGGTGATCCCCTGCTTCAACGAGGCGGAGAACGTCCGCGCGATCTGTGCCGCCGTCACTGCCCAGCTGGAACGGCACGCGAAGTCGCACGAGATCATCGTCATCGACAACTGTTCGACCGATGGCACCCGCGACATCGTGCGCGAGCTGTGTGGCAACGATCCGCGCATCCGCGCCATCTTCAACAATCGCAACTACGGCCAGATGCGCTCGCCGACCTACGGCATCTATCAGGCCGGCGGTGAAGCGGTGATCGGCATGTGCGCCGATTTCCAGGACCCGCCGGAGCTGATCGGCGAGTTCATACGCGAATGGCGCGCCGGCTCGCAGGTGGTGCTGGGCCGGCGGCGTTCGGAGCGTACTTCGCTGCCGCTGAGGATCGCCCGCGACCTGGGCTACGCCTTCCTCAGGCGCTACGGCGACTATCCGGTCGTTCCCGGCGCGACCGGCTTCGGGCTCTACGACCGCAAGGTCGTCGATGCGCTGGCCCAGTGGAACGAGCCCGAGCCCTTCTTCCGCGGCATGCTGGTCGAAAGCGGCTTTCGCCTTCGACTGATCCCCTTCGACCGGCCGGAACGCGCCGCCGGCAAGACTAAGAACGATAGCGCTGCACTATTCTCCTTCGCCCTGTCGGGCCTCGCCGGATCGGCCAAGGCCTTGCTGCGGCTGCCGATCGTTCTGGCGTTCTATTCCCTGCTGATCGTCCTGCTGCTGTTTGCGGCGACAGTCGCCGCGATCCTTCTCGACGGGCCGGCGTGGCCACTGTTCGGCGTCACGCTGGGTTTCGCGATGTTCTCGGTGCTGTTGCTGTTCCTTGGGTTGATCGGCGAGCAGGTGCGTATGCAGGCTGAGCGCAGCCGCAACGTCCCCCTCGTGATCGAGGAAGAGCGCATCAACTTTCCGGCGGACCACGTTGCGCGGACTGTCCACAGTGTGGCCGTGTGGCAGTGAAATCCTCCCCGCGCCTCCTGCCGCTGCTGCCGGAAATCGTGCTCGCGCTGGCGGTGCTGGCGAGCCTGGGCTGGACGGTGCATTTCTTCCAGGTGCACGGTTACCTGCCGCAGCCCTTCGTGTTCGATACCAACGATACGTTCATGGACTGGTTCAACACGGCGTACTGGGCAAACAATCCGGGCGCCTACGACGTGTGGCGCAGCATCTATCCGCCGCTCTCCTTCGTGTTTCTCGACAGCTTCAGCCTTTCCGGCTGTTACCTGCAGTCGCCGTTCTACGCCCGCGATTGCGACTGGCTGGGCCGTGCAGCGATCTATGCCGTCTACTTGCTCGATGTCGCGCTTGTCTGGCTCAGCTTCCGGCGCGCCGATCCGCGCACCGCGCCGATGCGTACCGTGGCTTTCGCGCTCGGCCTGCCGCTGCTTTTCACGCTCGAACGCGGCAACCTGATTCTCGTATGCTTCGCTTTCTTCGTCATCGCCCATGGTCCGCTCACACGCTCGAAACCGCTGCGCTGGCTGGGGGCGGCTGCCACGATCAACTTCAAGCCGTACCTGCTGCTGCCGGTGCTGGCCTTCGCGGTGAAGCGCGAATGGCGGATGCTGGAAGTGGCGGGGATCGCGACGCTGGCGCTTTACCTTGTCACGCTGGCACTCGTCGGCAGCGGCACGCCGCTGCAGCTTGTGGCCAACACGGCCAACTGGGTGGTGTTCCAGAGCGGGCAGGTGTGGAACGAGATTCACTATTCCACCAGCTATGCGCCGCTGCTGCTGATCCGGAAAACGCAGATCCCGGTACTGGAATTCGTACCTTCGCGGCTGGTCGATACGATCGAGTTCCTCGTCCCGCTGGCCATCCGCATGAGTCAGGCTATCGCCCTGCTGGCACTGGCGGCATCGTGGCTGCAGCCCAAGGCGCTGCCGACCTATCGCATCGCGACGATCCTGCTGGCCGCCTATCTCGTGACCCAGTCGCCGGGCGGCTACACTCAGACGTTTTTGCTGTTCCTGGTGCTGCTCGAGCCCTGGCGGCGGGTCGGGCCCATCATCGCGGTAAGCTGCGCCTACCTGCTATGCCTTGTCATCGATTGGCCGCTTTCGACAGTGTTGCAGATCACCACCGACAGCTGGCTTGGCGGGCGCAGCGTCAGCCCCAATTTCGGACTGGCGGTCGGCCATTTCGTCAGGCCGGGCCTGATCATCGTCATCCTCTGGGCAATGTCGCTCGACACCATCGCGCAGGTCGTGCGGGCGCATCGCGACCACAAGCCTTCGCTGGGGCTGGCGCCGGCATGATTTTCAAACAGGATCTCGATGCGATCGATCGCAGCCTCGCGCCGCATTGGCCGGAGCTGGCCGGTGCGCGCATCTTCATGACCGGCGGCACCGGCTTCATCGGCCGCTGGATGCTGGAAGCGCTTGCCCGGTCCGGCATCGACGCCGACGTCGTGCTGCTCAGCCGTGACCCGGCCGGCTTTGCCGCGAAGGCTCCGCACCTGGCCGATCGTTTCGCGTTGGCCGAAGGCGATATCACCTCCTTTGCCGCGCCGGATGGCGACTTCACTCACGTCATCCACGCCGCGACCGACGCCAGCGCAGACCTCAACGTGGGCGATCCCCGCCGCATGTTCGACACGATCGTCGCCGGTACGCGCCGGGCGCTGGACTTCGCCCATGAGCGAAGCGCGCAGCGCTTCTTCTTCCTCAGTTCCGGTGCGGTCTATGGCGCGCAGCCTGCCGAAATGGCCCATGTGGGGGAGGACTGGTGGGGAGGTCCCGACCCGCGCGACCCGAAATCGGCTTATGGCGAAGGCAAGCGGGCCGGCGAGACCTTGTGTGCGATCTACGGCCGGCAGTTCGGGCTCGACATCGTAACAGCCCGGATTTTCGCGCTGCTAGGCCCCCTGCTTTCGCTCGACATCCATTTCGCCGCCGGAAACTTCATTCGCGATGCGATGGCGGGGCGCACGATCCGCGTCGAAAGCTCGGGCGAGGCAGTGCGTTCCTACCTCTATGCCGCCGACCTCACGGTCTGGCTGTGGACGCTCCTCATCCGGGGCAAGGCCGGAGCTGTCTACAACGTGGGTTCGGAAGAGGCGGTATCGATCGCCGATCTTGCCCGACGCACCGCTTTCGTCATGCGCGCGCCCGGTGTCCAGGTCCTCGGCAAGCCCGATCCCGGCTGGAACCCTGGGCGCTACGTGCCCTCGACCGAGGCGATCCGCCGCGATCTGGGCGTGCTCCCGACAACGAGCCTCAACGAGGCGATCCGCCGCACGGCGCTGGCAAACGGATGGACCCCATGACCCAAATGAAACTCTCCGACTGGGTTGCCGGGCAGCTCGCCGAACGCGGCATCCGCGACGTCTTCATGCTGACCGGCGGCGGGGCGATGCATCTCAACCATTCGCTCGGCACTCATCCGGCGCTGAAGACGACGTTCACTCATCACGAGCAGGCGCTGGCGATGGCGGCCGAGGCCTATTTCCGGCTGACCAACCGGCTGGCCGTGGTCAATGTCACCTCCGGGCCCGGTGGCACCAACGCGATCACCGGGGTTTACGGTGCTTTCGTCGATTCGATCGGCATGCTGGTCATTTCCGGCCAGGTGAAGATCGAGACGACGGTGCGCCACACCGGCCTGCCGCTCAGGCAATACGGCGACCAGGAACTCGATATCGAGGAGCTGGTCCGGCCGATCTCCAAATATGTGACGATGGTCACCGATCCGCGTTCGATCCGCTATCATCTCGAAAAGGCGCTGTATCTTGCGACGAGCGGCCGGCCGGGCCCGGTCTGGCTCGACATTCCGCTCGATGTGCAGGCGGCAAAGATCGATCCGGATGACCTGCTGCCGGGCTTCGATCCCGCCGAGCTGAACGAACCGTGGAAGCGCGCCGATGTCGATGCCGCCGCGCGCGAGATTCTGGAGCGGATCGGGCAGGCCGAGCGTCCCGTGGTCTTCGCTGGCGGTGGCGTGCGGCTGAGCGGGGCTCACGATGCCTTTCTCACGCTGATCGAGAGGCTCGGCGTCCCGGTCGTTACCGGCTGGAACGCGCACGATGCGCTGTGGAACGACCATCCGCTCTATTGCGGCCGGCCGGGCACGGTCGGAGACCGGGGCGGAAACATGGTGACGCAAAGTGCCGACCTGCTGCTCGTGCTCGGCAGCCGGCTCAACATCCGGCAGGTAAGCTACAACTGGAAGAGCTTCGCGCGTGAGGCCTTCAAGATCTGGGTCGATATCGACCCGCTCGAATTGCAGAAGCCCAATGTAAAGCCGGACATGCCGGTGGTCGCCGATCTGGCGGACCTCCTGCCCGCCATGAACGCGGCGCCCTACGCCGGGCCGACAGATGCGCATCGCGAATGGCTGGAATGGTCGCGCGAGCGGGTTGATCGCTTCCCGGCGGTGCTGCCCGAATATCGCGATCACGGCCCCCGCATCCATCCCTATGTGGCGATGGACGAGCTGTTCGGGCAGCTCGGCGAGGACGATATCACCGTTGCCGGAAACGGCAGTGCCTGCGTCGTCAGCTTCCAGGCGGCCCGGATCAGACGCGGGCAGCGGCTGTGGACCAATTCGGGCTGCGCGACGATGGGCTATGATCTGCCGGCAGCCATCGGCGTTTGCGCCGCGACCGAAAACCGGCAGCGCGTGATCTGTATCGCCGGCGACGGCAGCATCATGATGAACCTGCAGGAGCTGCAGACCATCGCCGGCAACCGGCTGCCGGTGAAGGTCTTCCTGGTCAACAACAACGGCTACGTCTCGATCTTCCAGACGCACCGCAATTTCTTCAACGGTGTCGAGGTCGGCGGCGGACCCAAGAGCAACGTCACCTTTCCCGAATTCGGCAAGCTCGCGGCAGCCTTCGGTTTCGCCTATTTCCGCGCGGATTCGCACAACGACCTGCCCGGCGCGATCGGTGCGGCGCTGGCTGCTGAAGGGCCCGTTATCTGCGAGCTCATGGTCGACGAGCATGTCGCCTTTGCACCGAAACTCGGCGCCAAGTCGCATCCCGACGGGCGCATCACTTCCCCCGCGCTCGAAGACCTTTCGCCATTCCTGCCGCGCGAGATGCTTCGCGAGAACATGCGGATCGAGCTGATGGAGGAGCAATGACGGTCCGGCTTGCCGATGACGGCGCGCGTCCGCTGCGCTTCCTGCTGGCGGGGGCCGTGAACACGGGGTTCGGTCTCGTGTTCTACCCGCTGCTGCTGTGGAGCGTGCCCTTCTTCCACACACATTATCTCGCAGGGCTGGCTGTTTCGCAGGCGGTGTGCCTGTGCTTTGCCTATCTCACCTACAAGCTGGGCGTGTTCCGGACACGCGGCAATGTCGCGCGCGAATTCGGTGCCTTCTCCAGCTTCTACCTGTTCAACTACGCCGCCAACTGGGCCGCGTTGCCGCTGCTGGTCGAACTTGGCCGAATTTCTCCGATCGTCGTTCAGCTGTGCTTCACTGCCGTACTGATCGTCGGCAGCTACTTCTGGCACAGCCGGGTGACGTTCCGTTCGCTGGAGGAAAGCGCATGAGCCGCGAGGAATATCTGCGCCGCGCCTGCCCTGTCTGCGGGTCCAGTCAGGCGCGCGAGGAAATGGGTAGCCGGATTCGCGCCGAGCACCAGCCGCTCCACCAGCTGCGCCCGTTCTGGTCCGGCCTGTTCAAGGAAAAGCTGTTTTTCACCTATCACCGCTGCGCGCGCTGCGAACTGCTTTACAACCCCATCTATTTCGACGGCGACCAACTCGCCGAACTTTACGGCGACATGGCGCCCAACATGGACGCCGTGTCCGATGAGGCGATCCTCGCCACCCAGCAGGGCTATTTCGAACGCGCTGCGCAAGGCACGAGGCTGGAAGGTGACTATCTCGAGATCGGCCCGGATGTCGGCCATATCGTGGCGCAGGCGGCGCGCTCGGGCGATTTCGGGCATTTCTGGCTGTTCGAGCCCAATCTTGCGATCCACGATGCGCTGCGTGTGGCCGTCGACGGCGGGCCGGCGACACTGCTTGCCGACATGGACGACCTCTCACCGGTCCCGGATGGTTCGGTCGGCCTTGCGGTGATGATCCATGTGCTGGACCACCTGCTCGATCCGCTCGAAACCTTGAGCCAGTTGCGGGCCAAGCTGCGTCCGGGCGGCGGGTTGATGATCGTCACTCATAACGAGCGGTCGCTGCTGCGCCGGGTGCTGGGCGAGCGCTGGCCGCCGTTCTGCCTGCAGCATCCCGAACTCTACAATCCGGACACGATGCGCCAGTTGCTGGAGCGGGCCGGCTTCACCGGGATTTCGGTAGAGCGGAGCCGCAACCACTTTCCGCTTTCTTTCCTCGCCAGGCAGGCGGCCTGGGCCGTTGGACTCAAGCTGGGCCGGGTGCCGCTGCCCGGCTGGTCGGTCGGGTTGCGGCTGGGCAATATCCTGACGCTGGCGAAGGCGCCGGATCAGGCGGCGACAGCACGTCCCGCAAGGCAGCTGGAAGCGGTGTGATACTCGCGGATCTGCCCCAGCGTGACCGCGCGGGCATCCGCTCCGCCGGCGACCGCCTTGTGCCAGTCGACGACCCATTCCAGCGCCCGTTCCAGGTTCAGCGACGGGCGCCAGCCCAGCGCCGCGCGCGCCTTGGAGCAATCGAGCCGGAGCAAGCCGGCTTCGTGGGGGAAAGGCCCGTTGTCGGCCAGCGCCTGGCTTGCGGAGCTGCCAACGCGGTTGTCCCACGCCGCGCGCATGCGCTCGACGATCCACGATACCGGCCGGGCGTCCTCGTCCGACGGGCCGAAATTCCACGCTTCGGCAAGCCCGCGCTCGCCGGCAAGCAGCCGCTCGGCGAGCAGCAGATAGCCGCCCAGCGCTTCAAGCACGTGCTGCCACGGCCTCACGGCTTGCGGGGAACGGATCAGCGGCGACACGCCGGCCTCGAATGCGCGCACGAGGTCGGGCACCAGGCGGTCCATTGCCCAGTCGCCGCCGCCGATCACATTCCCCGCGCGAACGGACGCCAGCGCGGGCCCGCCGCTCAGGAAGAAGGAATTGCGCCAGGCCGCCGTCACCAGCTCTGCGCAGCCCTTGCTGCTGGAGTAGGGGTCGTGCCCGCCCATCGGGTCGGTTTCGCGATAGGGCCAGACCCATTCGTGGTTCTCGTAACACTTGTCGCTGGTGACGCAGACGATAGCCTTAAGGCCGGACACATGCCGCGCCGCCTCCAGCAGGTTGACCGTGCCCATGACATTGGTGGCGTAGGTCTCGACCGGCTGCTGGTAGGAAAGACGCACCAGCGGTTGCGCCGCGAGGTGGAAGATCGCCTCGGGCCTTGTGTTCTCCACTACGCCCTGAAGCGCTTCCTGATCGCGGACATCGCCCTCGACGTGACGGACAAGTTCGCCGATCCGGGCTGCATCGAACAGGCTCGGCTCGGTCGGCGGCGGCAGCGCGAAACCCGTGACTTCGGCACCCATGGCCCGCAGCCACAGGCTCAGCCAGCTACCCTTGAAGCCGGTATGGCCGGTAACCAGTACGCGGCGGCCGGACCAGGCACCGTTCACCAGCGTTTCCACGGCGCGGCCCCCGTGTTCCACAATTCCTCAAGATACAGCTTGTCGCGCAGCGTATCCATCGGCTGCCAGAAGCCGTCGTGGCGATAGCCCATCAGCTCGCCGCCTTGTGCCAGCCGTTCGAGCGGGCCCGATTCCCAGATGGTCTCGGGCCCGTCGACGAGATCGAGCACAGAAGGGTCGGCGACGAAGAAGCCGCCGTTGATCTGGCCGCCGTCGCCAGCCGGCTTCTCGCGGAAGTCGGTCACCCGCCCTTCGTCGAATTCGAGTGCGCCGAACCGGCCTGCAGGCGAGACCGCAGTGATGGTCGCGCGCAGCCCATGCGCATTGTGGAACTCGACCAGCGAGGCGATGTCGATATCGGCGACCCCGTCGCCATAGGTGAAACAGAATGGCTCGCCGGGATCGAGATAGGGGCGGATCGCGGCGAGCCTGCCTCCGGTCATCGTCGTCGGCCCGGTTTCTACCAGGGTGATACGCCATGGCTCGCTGCGTGCGTAGTGCACTTCCATGCCGTTGCCGTTGCGCAGGTCGATGGTGACGTCGGAGGTATGGAGGAAATAGTTCGCGAAATATTCCTTGATGAGATAGCCCTTGTAGCCGAGGCAGATGACGAAGTCATTGAATCCGCTCGCGGAATAGATCTTCATGATGTGCCACAGGATCGGCATGCCGCCGATCTCTACCATCGGCTTGGGCCTCACGGCGGTTTCCTCGCCGAGCCGGCTGCCCAATCCGCCAGCAAGAATTACGGTTTGCATGGGTTCTCCACGTCAAGACATTCGAGTCCATGACGGAGCCGCGCATCAAAGTCCGTAACCGCCTGTCCCGTCGCGTGATCGAGACCGCGCTGCTGTCGCTGACTCTGCTGGCGGCATTGGCACTGCGGCTCGACGGCGTGGATTTCGGCCTGCCGGCGCTCAACGACCCGGACGAGCCGTTGTTCATGATGACGGCGTTCGAGATGCTCAGGAACCAGAGCCTCAATCCCGGCTGGTTCGGTCATCCGGCGACAGTGACGCTTTACTGCCTCGCGCTGGTGATGCTGGCGGTGGGCGGGATCGGCATCGCCACCGGCCGCTTTGCCGATGCCGATGCCTTTGCTGCAGCGGTCTATGCCGATCCGGGCATCGTGTTCCTGCCGGCGCGGCTGTTCATTGTCGCCTGCGGCGTTGCCTGCGTTTATCTGACCTGGCGCATCGGCAAGCGGCTGGGTGGAGCGAAGACAGGCCTGATCGCTGCGTTGTTCCTGGCGGTCAACGCCGCCGCCATCGAATATTCGCAGATCATCCGCACCGATATGCAGGCGACGGCGTTCATGCTGCTGTGCGCGCTTTGCGCTCTTGCCATCCTGAATGGCGGCAAGCTGAAGCACTACCTGCTGGCGGGTGTGTTCGTGGGCCTTGCATGTGCGACCAAATGGCCGGCGGCAGTGATCGGGCTCAGCCCCTTGTGCGCTGGCCTGTACCGCGTCGCGCAGGGCCATCGCGAACGCGGGTGCCTTGGGCTTTTTGTTCTGTCGTCTGCCGTGACGCTGTTTCTCGTCTCACCGTTCCTGTTGCTCGATTATCCGACGGTGCTTGAAAATCTCTCGGGTGAAGCGCGGCCGATCCACCCCGGCGCGACCGGCGGCGGATTCTTCGACAATCTTGGCTGGTACATTTTCGGCCCGCTGCTTTCGTCGCTGGGAGCGGGCGGGCTGTTGTTCGCAGCAATCGGCCTCGTATGGGCACCGCGTGGCCAGCGCGATTGGCTCGTCGCGGTCCTGCCGACCGTTATCGCCTTTGTCCTGATGATCTGCCTGCAGGCGCTGCGCTGGGAACGCTGGATCGTGCCGCTGCTGCCTTTCCTGGCGATTGCCGCCGCGCGCGGGTTGAGTGCTGTCGCCCATTTCGTTCGCACCGGGGTGGGTGGGTCCGTGCGCCGGATCGAGACCTTGGCGGCGCTGGTGCTGGCACTGTTGATGATTCAAACCGCTCGCGTCGAAGCGGTCGAACGCACGCACGACACGCGCCAGATTGCTTCAGCCTGGGTGCGCAGCCATGTGCCGCCGGGCAGCACAGTCTTGCTCGAACACGCGGCCTTTGACCTGTTGCAAGGGCCCTGGACTTTCCGCTTTCCGCTCGCTTCGGCGGGTTGTGTTGACGCCAAGGCTGCGCTCAGCGGCAGGATCCGCTATTCACGGGTCGAACGGCTGCGCAGCGGCAGCCCGATTGTCGATCTGGGCCATGTCGAGACAGAGCTGCTGTCGTCCTGCCGCGCCGATTACGCGATCCTGACCCACTATGACCGCTATCGCGAAAACCCCGGCGTCTACACTACGGAACTGGGCAGTTACGAACGGATTCTCGCAAAGGGCGTGGTGGAAGCCACCATCCGCCCCAGGCCCGGCCACAGCAGCGGACCGGTGGTCCGGATCGTGAAACTGCGGCCCTGGTCCGATGGTCAGTTCACCACCAGATCCTCGTCGAAATAGGGCCTGAGTCCGGCGTCGGTTTCGTTGGGAGCAGGCTGGGTCGGGTCGAGCAGCCAGTTCCACATCCGCCGGAAGTCCACCGGCCCGTTCACGGCAGAGCGGCCATGCTCGTTGCGGTAGTAGTTCCTCACTCTCGGATCCATGTAGATCATCAGCTTCTCGTTGCGGTCCAGCTCGTCGTTGAACCGCCAATAGGCGTCGCTTCTGACATCGACAGCGCTCTTGTCGCGCTCGATCAGCCCGGCGATGCAGCGCAGCGCGAAGCGGATTTCGATTTCCAGCAGGTCGATGATCTGGAAACCGCCGAAATTGTTGGTGTTGGGGCCATAGGCCATGAAGAAGTTGGGGAAGCCCGGCAGCATCGAGCCGATATAGGCCCGCGCGCCGTCCTTGGCCCACAGCTCCTCGACCCGAACGCCGTTGCGGCCACGGATTTCCATCGGCCAGAGGAAGTCGTTGGCCTTGAAGCCGGTCGCATAGATAATGATGTCGACCGGGATTTCCTTGCCGGCCGAGACGATCCCGTTGGGCGTGATCTTCTCGATGCCCTCGGTCACCAGCGTGACATTGTCGCGCAGCAGCGCTTCGAAGATGCTGTCCTCGGTGTCGATCATGATCGGCCGGGATGACATCGGCGGGGCCGGGGGAATCATCTTCTCGATGAGGTCGGGCCGGCTTGCCAGTTTGTTCCTGATGTAGGCAACGCGGGCGTCGCGGCTCGCCTTGTTCGGGGCACTTGCCGCGTAGGGATCCCTGAAGTCCGGATCGGACCGCGCCGAGGTGCCGACATTGCGCGGCCCATAAAGCCAGCTGAGCCGGAAGCGCGCAAAGTTGACGTAATAGGGGAAATTGCGGTCGAGCCACAGCGACTGCTCGGGCAGCGGCGTGACGTACATCGGGTTCTCGAAGCACCAGCTCGGGGTTCGCTGGAACAGGTGAACGTGGTCCGCGACCTTGGCCAGTTCCGGCGTCGTCTGATAGCCCGATGCGCCCGAGCCGATCACCGCGATGCGCTTGCCGGCAACATCGAGGTCGTCGCGCCATTGCGCGGTGTGGCAGCTTTCGCCCTTGAAGCTTTCCATGCCCTCGATTTCGGGCATCTGCGGCCGGGAAAGGAATCCGACGCAACTGATCACCGCGTTGAAATTCCGGGTCCGGCTGCCTTCGGGAGAAACCGAGGAGACCACCCAGACCTGTTCGTCCTCGTTCCAGATCACCGACTTGACCTCGGTGTTGAACTCGATCGAGTCACGCAGATCGAAATTGTCGGCGACCCAGCGCATGTATTTCATGTTCTCGTCGCGCGGGCAGAAATTGTAGGGATAGGGAAAGTCGATCCCGAACAGATGAGTGTAGGAGCGGCTCGGTGAATCCACTCTCGCGCCGGGATATTTGTTTTCGTACCAGGTGCCGCCCACCTCGTCGTTCTTCTCGAGCACGACGTAGGGAATTCCGGCCCGCTTCAGATGGACCGCGGCATCGAGGCCGGACAGGCCCGAGCCGATAATGCCGACGAGGAATTCCTCGCGCTTCATTTTCGGCGGCGGCTCTTTCCACTCGATGCCTCGCACGAAAGGGTCGAGCGCAGTCTGCTCGAGCCACATGGGGATTTCCGCTTCGGGCATCGGCTCGCCCGCGCTCAGTGCCATGCTTTCCAGCAGCCGCTCTTCCGGGCCGTAGCCGATCTCGCCCGCGCCGCCATCGCGATAGGCCTTGAGGAAATCGAGCGCCTTGGACCGAAGGGTGGCGACATCCTCTTCGTCCGCCACGACCATAACGCCACCGGCCGCGTTGTAGGCGCTGCCTTCACCGAATGGCACGGCCTTCGTCGCGCGAACCTGCCCGTCGCCGGTCAGCTGGTACAGCAATCCGCGCAGAACCATCGGGTCCGCGTATTTGAGCGCGTCGTCGATAACCTCGTCGCTTGCCGAAAGCAGGTCCTCTCTAACCGTCATCTCCCAAGGCTCCTCTACATGATTATCCGCTCGGGCCGCGAGTTCTGCCGGACGAAGTGCAGGTTATTCGGTTGTTCTCATCATCCGCGCTTCCTCACGTCGCAGTATTTCCATGCGGCAACGGGGCCTGTCAAACCGGCTATTGAAAGAGGATTGGTGCTGGCCAATGCGGTTGTTGCGGCATAAGCGCGTTTGTTCGTGCTTCGGAGCATACGGTCGGCAAATTGGGACAAGAGATCAATTCCGTCGGTTTCACGGACGCGGACTTCACGGCATTCCGCGACCGGCTGGAACAGGAAACCGCGAACCTGCGCGAAAGATACGCGTCCGGCCTGCTCTCCGGCGCGGGGCCGTGCGTGGGATTCGAAGTTGAAGCCTGGCTTGTCGATCGCAATTGCTTTCCGGCTCCGCACAATCAGGGCTTTCTCACCAGGCTGAACGATCCGCTGGTTGTTGCGGAGCTGTCTCGTTTCAACATCGAATTGAACGGTGAACCGCAGTCGTTGGCCGGTGAAGGCCTGGCGCGTCTCGAGAGTGATCTGAACGGGGTTCTGAAGCGCTGCGTTTCGAACGCCCATGAGGATGTCGACACGGTCATTGTTATCGGCACGCTGCCGACGTTGCGCGAAAGCGACCTCTCGCTTGCCAACATGACTCCGTCCAACCGATACGTTGCGTTGAACCGGGAACTGATCAAGGCCCGGAATGGAGCGCCGCTGCGAATCGACATCGAAAGCGCGAGCCCGGGCGGCGAACATCTGAAGACGACCCATCTGGATGTTATGCTCGAAGCAGCGACCACCTCGTTGCAGCTTCATTTGCAGGTCGCGGCTGATCGTATTTCTTCCGCCTGCAACGCTTCGATCATCCTGAGTGCGCCTCTCGTCGCCATTTCGGCGAACTCGCCCTTTCTGTTCGGCAAGGCCCTGTGGCACGAAACGCGCATCCCGATCTTCGAACAGGCACTTGAGCAGCATGGCGAGCCCGGCAGCGGACAACCCCAGCGGGTGACGTTCGGCAGCGGTTACATGGGCGAAGACCCGACCGAGCTGTTTGCCGAGAATCTTGATGACTATCCGGTCCTGTTGCCGGTCTTCGACGCGGAAGAACGCGATCGTTTCACCTGCCTGCGGCTGCACAACGGAACGATTTGGCGCTGGAATCGTCCGCTCGTGGGTTTCGATGATGACGGTACGGTTCATCAGCGCCTGGAACATCGCGTCATGCCGGCTGGCCCCAGTGTCATCGACATGATGGCCAATGCCGCTCTCTATTTCGGTGCGGTCCATGCTCTGGCGGAGCGATGCCCAAACCCCGGCAAAGCTCTACCCTTCGATGTTGCGCGCGACAATTTCTACACCGCCGCGAAGCATGGGCTGGACGCTGAGCTTGGCTGGCTGGATGGTGAGAAGCGGCCGGTGCGCGATATTCTCGCGGAGCTACTGCCCATGGCGCGAGAGGGTCTGGCATCACAAGGGGTGAGCGATGATCTCGTCGACAGGTATCTCGATGTCATCGGCTTGCGCCTTGCATCAGGGCAGAATGGCGCGAACTGGCAACTCGGGCATTATGCGAAACATGGCGATCTGTTTCGCCTCACTGCCGACTATCTCGAACATCAACGCAGCGGCATGCCGGTGCATGAGTGGCCGCTGTGACGGTTCGCCCGATGCAAGGCCTGCAGATCCTCGATGCATTGCCCGATGGCTTTCTGGACTGCGCGCCGCGGGATCTGCACCGGCTGTTCCCCGGACCTGCATTGATCGAGCTTCCCGGGCGGCGGGAATCGCCGCTGTTCGTCTCGGTCCTGCTCCATGGCAACGAGGTTTCCGGGCTTGAAGCCGTGCAGCAGGTTATTCGGAAGCAAACCGGCAAGACGCTTCCTCGTGCACTCATGCTGCTCATCGGCAATCCCGGCGCAGCCAGCGAGGGGGTCAGGCGGTTGGACGGCCAGCCCGACTACAACCGGGTCTGGCCCGGTACGCCCGATCATGCCGCCACTCCCGAAGCCGCTGCCATGGCCGAGGTTCATGATCGCGTGATTGCCCGCGGGGCCTTTGCCGCCGTCGACTTGCACAACAATACAGGCCTTAATCCCCACTACGGCGTAGTCTGCAGTCTCGATGTACACACATTGCAGCTCGCCCTGCTCTTTTCCCGGATCGCCGTGTGGTTTCGCGGGATGCCGGGCACGCAGACGGCCGCATTTGCGGGCAAGATACCCGCGATTGCGGCTGAGTGTGGCCAGCCCGGCGTTCCGGCAAATGCTCAGGCGGCCGAACGACTCGTGGAAGCGGCGCTCAATCTGGCCGAATTTCCAGACCATCCCGTTCGCCACGAAGACATCGATCTATATCACACCGTGGCAATCGTGCGGGTGCGCCCGGAAGTCGGTATGGGCTTCGGCGACGCGTCCGCCGAGCTTTGTCTTGACCCCCGGCTCGATCACATGAATTTCCGCGAGCTCGACAGTGGCGCCTGCTTTGGCGAGACCAGCCATCCGATGCCGCTCGCAGCCGTTGACGAAGAAGGCCGGGACGTGAGCACGGCCTTCTTCGCCGTGGCCGAAGGCAAGCTTCGCCTGTCTCGTGGCGCAATGCCGGCCATGCTCAGCTGCGATGAGCGCATCGTCCGGCAGGATTGCCTGTGCTATCTGATGGAACGTGTTCCAGCCGAACGGATACCATCGGCCGTTGGTGCCTGAACCTTTTCGGGTGCAACTCGGTCGAGGACTCACGATCACTCCGATCGGCTTTCGGCTTTCACGACGTTCCGATACCGGGATTTGATCGTGGACCGGTCTGACACGGTTATACCGGTTCGCCGAAGGCTGTGCCTTCGGGTTGCTTCATGGGAAATGTGATGGCCGAAACAGACGATCAGCGTGCGACCATCGACTTCCTGTCCCGCCCGGAAAGCTATGGCCTCGACGGTATCGTCGAACGGATCGATACGCATGCCGCGATCATCTTCCTGGCCGGCGAACATGCCTACAAGCTGAAGCGGGCTGTGCGTTATCCCTATCTCGACTTCTCCACTGTCGCCCGGCGCAGGGAGGTGTGCGAGGCCGAATGGAGGCTGAACCGCAGAACGGCTCCGGAAATCTATCTGGAGGTGCGCAGCGTCAACCGGCAAGCGGACGGCTCGCTGGGCTTTGGTAAGGGAGAACCAGTCGACTGGCTCGTGGTGATGCAGCGTTTCGGCGCCGACGATCTGCTTGAAGCGGTTGCCGCGCGTGGCGACCTCACGGAAACACTCGTCCGCGATCTGGCCGACAACATCGCGGACTTTCACGACGGGGCGGAAGTCGCTGAAGAAAAGAGCGGGTCCGGACGATTGCGCAAGGTCATCGATGGCAATCGCGAGGCCATGGCGGTTTTGCCGGCCGATCTCCTCTCGAAGGCCGATTGCGAGAGCCTCTATGCCGCCTCGCTCGCCTCGCTGGAGCACTTGTCCGATCTCCTGGATCGGCGTGCCGCGACCGGACATGTTCGCCACTGTCATGGTGACCTGCATCTGGCCAACATCTGCTTGTGGCAAGGCAAGCCGACTCTGTTCGATTGCCTGGAATTCGACGACGGGCTGGCGACGACGGATGTGCTTTACGACCTTGCCTTCCTCGTGATGGATCTTTGGGAGAAGGGCTACCGCGCTCAGGCCTCGCTGCTGTTCAACCGTTATCTGGACTGCCGCATGGAAATTGACGGGATTGCGGCGATGCCGCTGTTCCTCTCGGTCCGCGCGGCCGTGCGTGCCCATGTCAACGCGACGGCGGCCGGCCGGCAGGCTTCGCAGGCTGATCGTCTGGCAAAGCGCAATTCAGCACGGGAATATCTCGAGGCGGCGCTGTCCTTCCTGATCCGTCCGGAACCGCGGCTGATTGCGATTGGTGGCCTCAGCGGAACCGGCAAATCGACGCTTGGTGCCGCACTGGCGCCGGATATCGGTGGAGTTCCGGGCGCGCGTTGGCTGCGCAGCGACGTCATGCGCAAGCGTCTTGCCGGAGTCGCTCCCGAGACACGATTGCCGCCCGAAGCCTATACGCGGGACCGCAACGCGCAAGTCTATGATCGGCTGATGCAGGATGCCCGCAGGGTGCTTGCCGCCGGGCATTCGGTGATCGTCGATGCTGTCTTCGCGCGGCCGGAAGAGAGGGCAGAGCCGAGCGCCATTGCGAAGGAACTTGGTGTGCCGTTCCTGGGTCTGTGGCTGGAAGCACCGACACAAACCCTTCTGGATCGCGTCTCCGCGCGGAAGGACGACGCTTCGGACGCCGACCGCAGCGTGGTCGAGCGGCAAATTCGCTATGACCCAGGCGATCTCGCCGACTGGCATCGTGTTGCGGCCGGAGGCGGGCAGGCAGAGGTACTGGCCGGCGCGCGCCGGCTTCTTGCCCCAATCTCCGGTTCCGTCCGGACCGGCTGAATATTCCGAAAACCGATGCCCCTATCGGAGCAGAATGCGAGCATGGACATTTGCGCAATGCGCGAAGATGCTGGGACGGGCACCGTTGGGCGAAGCCGTGGGAGAAGAAAAACATGTCCGATCTGGAAGCGAAGATCCAGCACCTGCTCGATCTCGAGGAGATCAAGAAGCTGAAATATCTGTACTGCCGTTACAACGATGGCGGTTGGTACGGGCAGCCACTGTCGCATCAGGGCCCCTCGCACGAGCTTTTCACCGAGGATGGCGTCTGGGACGGCAGCCCGATCGTAAAGGCCGAAGGGCGCGACGAGATCCGCAAGCTTTTCGATCATTTCGCCAAGCAGCCCATGGCTTACCACGCGGTGATGAACCCGATCATCGAGGTCGAGGGAGACTTCGCGCGCGCCCATTGGCACCTGATCGGCGCCGGCCGCCTGCCGGACGACAGCTCGACTCTGGGGGTGGCCGGCTATGAGGACGAATATGTCCGCACGCCCGAAGGCTGGCGGATCAAACTCATGCGCGTAATCTGGGGGCGGGGCGCGACGCTGGCGAACGGCGGCTGGACCGATGCGGACCCCAATCTGATGTGACCGGTGCAACTGGTGCACTCGATTCAGCCGAAGTCTTTGTGCCAATATCACCTGGCCCGTAGGCGATTTCACATTGAATCAGGACAGTTGTAACCTGAAATACCCCCCAGTTTACTGAGGTGACCACAGCCAAACCTCCTGACTACGTGTGCGTTGTAAATTCCGGGTTCCCTGACCATTGCGATTGAT